>DATEGN010000341.1:0-13450 GCA_035280125.1 Gemmatimonadaceae bacterium
CGAACAGCGGCCACACGGCTGCGCCCATCACGGCGGCGATGCCGGCGAGGAGGCCCGCGACCTTCCACGCCTCACGAGTGACGCGGCCTGCGCTGCCTCGCGACAGATCCATCCGCACGCGCGACATGGTGCTGATGATCAACAGCACGGCGACGAGCAATGCGACGAGCAATGCCACTAGGTGCCTGGCGTCCGTCCACGCGACGGTGCGCAGCGCGAGCAGCACTCGCTCGATGGCGATGGCCGCCGTCGCCGCCAGAGCGGCGCTCAACGTGGGCCGAAAGACGACGAGGAGAATCGGGACGAGGGCAACGCCGAGCTCACCAGCGATCAGCAGCGTCACAAGAATCGTCAACGCGTACCAACGTGTCAGCGTCGCACCCACGGCAGCGACGGCGGCGCGCGGCTTGCCGAGCTTCCCATCCACCGTATCGAGCACCGCCTGGATGGCGGCGATGTCGTTAGGTGCGATGGGCACGCGCCAGCTGCGGCCGTCGCGATCTCTGGCTTCGAGTGCCCGCCCTTCCTCGACAACGGCGACTCGCAGCTCCGTGAGATCGCCGTAGGCGACCGCGCGATAACTGGACGCCGCGTCTCGCAGCACCTGCAGCTCTGGTGGAGTGTCCTGCGGCACGCCCTCGAACCAGTACGCACGATCACCATCGAAGGCGATGACGAGGCCTTCAGTCGCCGAGTGAACGACGGTGAGTCGCGCCGCGACGGGCGAGTCCGGCATTATCCCCGCGGCCTCACGCAGCGCCTGGATGCGCCGAGCGAGGCTCGGATGCGTGGCCGCCAGCTCGATGGAGTGCGGCCAGCGCCGCGGGACGCGACTATAGAAGTGCAGCTTCGTGAGTCCGCTGATGAGCGCATCGACATTGCCACAGAGCGCGAGGGCGCGCAGGTCGCTCGCGGTCTCCTCGGCGCGGCGCGTGGCGTTCCGCCTCACGGTCGAGAACAGGATGACCAGCGACATCCACCAGGCCACCGCGATCGCCACGTGTGGAATGGTCCCGATGAGGAGTGGCGGCAGCCCCGCGACCAGCACACAGAGCACGGCGAAGGACCACTGCGAACGGCGGCGCCGCGCTGGCGTGAGCTGCTCGTGATGCGCGACCTCGTGCGCGAAGACGCCGACGATCTCATCGTCGCTCAGAGTGGCGAGCAGCGTGTCGCCAAACGTGATCGCTGGAAACGCCGCTGACGGTATGTAGAGCGCGGTCATGACGTACGCCCCGGGCACTCCGAAACGAAGGATGCCGGGTCGTTTCAAAAGCGAGGGCTTCGCCCGATCGAGAATCGTGTCGATGCGCGCCATGAGCTCCGGACGAGCGCTGTCGCGGAGTGGTGTCGCGCGATGGGCGACGAGGAAGACGCGCGTGTAGTTGTAGCGCCAGAGTGCCGCAATCGCCGCGGAAGCGACGCCGGCAAACGCCGCGATGCGAATCGCCGCCGCCGAATCATCAGGCGCGAGAACTACCGCCAGCGTCGTCGCCAGCGCGGGTGCGGCTGCGGTAAACACGCCGAGACCGTAGTGACCGATCGTGGAGAGGATTGAGTATCTCAGGAAGGCGAGTGCGCCCAGCTGCTCTCCGTAGAGCACGCGACGCAGCGGACGGGCGACGACGAGCAGTCCGAGCCACAGCACGAGGAGCACCCACACGGTATGTTCGGCGGCGACGATCGCGACGCCTATCCCCCAGCCCAACGCGAGCGTGGTGAGCCGATGGCTGCGCTCGAACACGAGCTCGGGCAGCATCGGGTCGTCGGCGTGGGCGAGGACGGCTCGTCCAGTGCGCCACGCGACGAACGCGGGCACCAGCGCCATTGCCACCAGGACCGGGATCAGCAGCGAAAGAGGGAGCCGCAGCACATCTGAAATGACGAGCGATGTGGGAGTCGGTGACCGGTGCCCGGAGGACGCCGTCGGTACTTTAAATAACGTGAAAAACAGCTGCGCGTTCGGCGGCCTCGCGCTTTGAATTCCCGTCGCGACCGAGCCTTGGTTCGCTGAGTACCTGGTGTAGGACGAATGGACTTGTCTGATCGGGCTCGCTGCTGAAGTGGTGACCGTAGCGCCAGTCGCCGAGGCCCTGGTCCAACAGTGCTCGATCGGTTGAGCAGACTCGTATCCGTGAACGTTGTCGAATCGGAACACTGGCTGCCGTCTGGCAGATAGCCGAAACCATACCGGTCACTTCATCGTCCCGCGAGAGAATGCTCACCCAACTGGGTCTCGATGAGTGTCACCGCGCCTTCGCGGGCAGGGCCATCTTGTGCCTCGTCGCAGCGGCTGTCGTGGCGGTTCTCATGCTGTGGCTGTCCGCATCTCAGCTTCGCCGCCGGCCTTTGCGTCGCCTGGAGCTCTGTCTGGTTCTCGCCCTTGGTGTCGCGCTCGTCGTGTGGGCGGCGCGCCAGGTCGCTTCGGAGCCCGTGCTCGTCAGCGGCCACTTGAATGTGGGCGTGGCAGCGGGACTCGCCTTCTTCTCACTCTGGTTGGCGTTCCTTGGCGTCCGCGCTCGGAAGCGCGGGCCCACGCAGTCCGCGGTACTCGCCTGTTGTGGTGCGGCGATCTTGATCGGCGCGACCTCGGGCTGGACGTGGCGAGCGATGCAGCCCTGCAAGCGCCATTACGCCAGCGTCGTTGGGCAGCCGAAGGCAGCTGCGTGGGCGCGCCTGCCATGAGCATCAGGCGAATGATTTCGGTCTACGAGTTCCGTGACCGGCTGATCGTCATGGCTGACCGACGAACGGACGCCGGCTATTGGCAAGACAGCGAGCCGGTGGTCCGACTCGAGCTCTCCGCAACGCCGGAAATGCTCGGAGCGGCGGTTCAGCGCGTGATGACCGAGGCTGTTGGCGTTGTCGCAGCGACTCACTGGAAGGAGTACTCGGTGGTGCGCAAACGGCTCGCAGCGGCCGCTGGGTTTCGCGCGCTCGGGGTATTCGATCGGCTGGCGCGCCACTGCACTGTCCGCGAGTCCGAGGACGGCATCTTCGCGATCATGCCGAAGCGCCATGGCGGCACGCGCGGAGACGACAAGGGGTTTCACGAGCTACCGAATCTCGAATTCGTCGTCGACTTCATGGAAGCGCGCGCCATCGGGCTGGCAGTTCGGCGCGGCCTGGATCTCTCGACCTGGCCGCCGAAATAGACGGACCACCGGAAAACTCCGTGACTGCCGCGCGCAAGGGATCGCCATCAGGCTCTCCTGACTGATTGATGTGCTCCCGTGACCGGCCGCTCGGACGGCCGGCGAGCGGCCACGGGCGCGCTCTGGCGCTTGTATGTAAGCGTCGAACGGCATGCGCCCGAATCGACACGGGCCAGCACCGGAGTTGTTCCGCCGGCTCGCGCGTCACCGAACGCCATAGCACCTCCCGAAGTACTCCAGAATGCCAGCTAGGATTACACGACATCCGGCGCTAACCTAACGAGTCGCTGCGCTCTGGCTGGAGCTCGGAACCGACGCTCGCACAAGAGATCCATAAGCGGGTCGACAGGATGGCTGGGCAACGGTAACCAAGCGAGAGATGGTCGGTTTCCATTGCGGTTACCGTTGCCGGGTGTCAAAAAGGCCTGCCGAGACCGGCAGACCCATTCAGTAAATGCTTAGTCCGGAGCTTAATAGAGCGGGCGATGGGACTCGAACCCACGACGTCCAGCTTGGGAAGCTGGCATTCTACCAACTGAATTACGCCCGCGTGTACTGAACGATAGCGCCACCGAAGCTCATAGGCCAGTATAGGTTGTGACGCCGCGAGGCGCTCAATCCGAACATGGGACGCCCGGCTGGAAAGCACCATAGCGGACTAGTGGTCGGCTTTGACCGCTCGCGGTGCCGAGAGCCATTGCTCCGAATTACGAAGTTGCTCAAAGTGCTGCCAGACGATCGCGCGAATGGCCCTCGCACCGACCGCCGAGCGATCCTCACCGAGGAGCAGCATCTGGCGATGCGTGCGTGAGTCGTAGTGGCCGGTGAGGAGCCAGATCGGATCGACGGCGGATTCCCACACCAACGCACTCACGACATCGATCAGCAGCGGGATGTCGATCGCGCCCTCCCGCTGCTCCACCAATGCGCGAAAGGCGGTTGGATCGACGCGCAACATTTCGGCATACGCCTCGAGACTGCGCCCGTTGAGGCGCAGAATGACCGAACAAATGCGCGCGACGATCGCGCGAGCGAATGGATCGTTCACCGGCTGCGGCAGGTGGGATCTCCGCGCTGGGCGAAAATGAACTGAGTCGTGGACCTTCAGCAAAACGCATGCAAGGCCGGGAGACGATTGTCACACCTATCAATTGCCAGTGCGTAGCGAAGTATGGCGCGTGGATGCGGGCGGCGGCGTCATCTCTCTGTACCAATCGGTGACTCTGATCACGATTTTCGAGGGTCGCCGCGCACACGAGCACCGCATTTGCAATGGGCGCCGCCGCCTTTGTCGTTGTGGCCGCCGGCGGTTCCCCAAAGCCACACCGCTACAGCTTGCATTTCGGCTGATTGAAGTCGTTCCCCCCTTATCACCCTCAGTCAGACGGCCGGTGAGCCGATGGAGACTCAGATGCGGGATCCGCTGACGGATGACGTTGTGCACCAACGGCGATGGGATGCGGTTCACCTGAATCGCACGAACGAAGAAGCGTGGCTCGTCGTGCGCTACAAGACCGGCGAATCGGTCACCGTGAGCGGCGCCGAGAATCTCTGGCGGCTCGTCGCCCTCGCAAATGATGCGTTGCCCGAGAGCGATCCGCGCAAATTCACGCGCGCGGACGCACAGTTGCTCAACGCGCTCATCGCCGCAATCGAGGTACAGGACGGCGACTTCGCGCGACTCCTTCCCCTCTTCGACGCGCTGTACCAGAAGCTCGGAGCGCTGATGCAGATGTCGCGTTAGGCACAACACTTCTTCACACCTGAGAGGTCGAATCGATGACGATTCCGACATTCCACCCGCCGCGCCAGATGCGCAGCCAGGCGACGCTCGATCGAATTCTCGACGCGGCCGAGCGTGTCCTGGACGAGAAGAGCTTCAGCGAGACGACGGTCGCCGAAATCATGGAACGCGCCGGCGTGACGGTGGGCGCGTTCTACCGCCGCTTCGCGGATAAGGACACGCTGCTCTACCTGCTCGACGAACGTTTCTTCCGCGAAATCCGTGAGCGTGTCGACCGGGTGCTGGATGCCGAACGATGGCGCGGCGCGTCGATCGCGGACGTTCTCGCCGCGTTTGCGAGCACCGCGGTGGACATCTATACGGCGAAGCGTGGTATCATCCGGAGCTTGTTTCTCCGGGCGCGAATCGACCTGGTGCTTCAGGAGACGGCGCGCCGGCTCAACGCGCATTATATCGAGCGACTGCGCACGTTGCTGTGTGACCCGTCTCGCCGGGATGAGATCTCGCACTCCGATCCCGACCGCGCAATCGCGCTCGGCTTCGTGATGTTCGTCGGTGCCTTACGAGAGACGACCCTGTTCAATGAGACGTGGCCGGATCATCACCTGCTCGTCGGTGGCGATCTTCGAGCGGAGCTTGCGCGCTTGTACATCTCCTATCTGCGTGCCGATGCGGGCGCGGAGCGCGCCGAGGCCTTGCCGTCCTTATCGCTTGGAGGCGGCTGAGGGCTTTCCACTTCCCGCCTGCCTGGCCCGCTTCTCGACGCGCGCGAGACACTCCCGAACGATCGTGATCTCCTGCTGCGCGCCGATTTCCTCGGCGATGCCCAGCGCGCGCTTGTAACACCGTTCGGCATTCTGGTAGTCGCCCAAACGCTCATTGATCGAGCCGATCAAACGAAGGCATTCGATCTCACGCCAGCGATTGCCACTCGTCGCGAAATAGCCGAGCGCGGTACTCGCTTGCTCTTCGGCCTTGTCGTGCAACCCGCGCGCGTCGAACGCCTCGGCGAGATTCACCGTCGCGAGTGCGATCAGGTCCGCGTTCTCTTCTTCCCGCGCGACGACGATCGCCTCCTCGAGCAGCTGCTCGGCGAGTTGAGCATTTCCTCTATCGAGCGCGACACGCGCGTGATTGTTGAGCGCGATGGCCTCGCCGAGGCGATAGCCCGCATGACGAAACCAGCCGAACGACTCCGTGAAGGCTCGTTCGGCTGTCCCCAACTGACCTTGCTGCGCCATCACCGTTCCAATGTTCTGTAACGCTATCCCCCGCTGTCGCGGCTCATCGGTCGTGTCCAGAATGCAATTGAACAATTTGAGCGCCTCGGCCATTTGCCCCTGACAGAGAAAGACCGCCGCCTCGGCGTTCAGTGCGTCGCTCAGAAGCCGCGGAAGCTTCGCGTCCTGAGCCGTGGCTTGAGCGCGCCGCGCGCTGTCGATCGCTGCCTCCCACTCGCACCGCAGACGATGAACCCGCGATTGGTGCGTGAGTGCCTCGGCGACGGTAGTTGGATCGAGCGATGCGCTGGCAGCGGCCGCATAGCTCTCGAGAGCCCGGTCGAGCACTCCATGGCTCTCGCACCGCCTGCCCTCATCGATGAGTTCAATCGCCTCAGGCATGTCCTTTGCTCGCCGGGAGTCGTTCGATCCCCTCCTTATCGCTGCTTCACTACGCAAAAGCCGGGCGCACCCCAAAAGGCCACATCATGGCGATCTCGTCGAAGGTCACAAAGAAATTGGCCGGATTTCTCGCGGTTGCACTTCTGGCCTTCAACGCCTCATGCGATTTTCATCTGTCGCCGCCACCGGCGGCGACGCTCGCCGTCTGCCCGTCGGATCAGACGCAGAGCACGTCGAGCATCCTCGGCGCACTCGGTGGGCTTGTCTCCCTCGATGGGAGCTCCGTGCTCGTACCGGCAGGTGCTCTGCTCTCCTCGACGACGATTGCACTGACGCTGCCCGCATCGCAGTACATGGAAATCGGGGTTACAGCGAATGGCGGACACTTCCTCTTCCAGCAGCCGATCGCGATAACAATCGACTATTCGCGGTGCAGCCCTGACATTCAGCAGAAGACTCTCACTGTCTGGAACATCGATCCCGATACGCACCGCCTGCTGCAAAAGATGGGTGGGATCGACAACAAGCTGACGCATCAGATCACGTTCAGCACGATTCACCTTTCCGGATACGCAATCGCGTATTGATCGTGACGTTGCCGAGACGAAGCGCCGCCGGATCCTTCCGGCGGCGCTTCAATCTTTGTACGGATCGAGCTCGTTCTCGCCGGCCATCACGACGACGATGGGCCTTAGCGTGTGCAGAACCTGAACAGTCGATCCTTGCGCGGCGAGCACGTCGGGTAAGCGGCGATACGCGTGCGGACTCTCGTCGAGACCGCCGCCGCGGAGGATGACGCCTTTCGCGCCAACCCACTCACGCAACATCTCCCACGACACCTTGCCCGGCGATTTCACCTCGCCGGTTTTGCGATTGAACTTGCCGCGGGCCTCGGTGCGGCTCATGACGCGGCCGGCCCCGTGTACCGTCGAGTACAGCGCGCCGCGTTGCTCGTCCGTGTCGCCGGCAGCACCGGCGAGAATCACGGCGTCGTCGCCCATCGACCCGCCGACGAAGCCCTTTTGACCAGGGAACGCCGGCGTCGCGCCTTTGCGCACGACGATGTATTCCTCGCCCTCGTGGGTTTCCGTCCACGCGAAGTTGTGATGGTTGTGAACGAGCTCCATCTCGCGTCCGCCGAGGATCGAGACGACTTTGCGCGCCACCCACTCGCGGCCGGCGTATGCGTAATCGCCCGCGAGATTCATGAGATGCCAGTAATCGTGGCCTAACGGCTCGTCGATCGCGAGCAATGCTTCGGCTTCGGGCACGCGCTCGCCCCACTTCTTCCCCTGCGAGAGCGCGAGAAATCCCGAGGCGACGGTATGCCCGAAGCCGCGCGAGCCAAAGTGCACCCCAACCCAGAGGCGCGCTTGTTCGTCCGCAAAAACGTCGACATAGTGGTTGCCACTACCTACAGTTCCCAACTGGTTCCGAGCCTTCGCGTACAACGACGCACGATCCGGCTTCGTCGGGATGGCGCCCCACACGTCTGACTCGAAGAGCGGATGATCGGTCGGCGCGTCATCGGCGCGATTGTTCCGGCCCATGCCGAAGCTGATCGTCGCCTGGATTTCGTCCGCGATGTTCTCTAGCTCGTTAGGCTCGAACTGGTCGAGCGTAAGATTGGTGCGGATCGCGGCATTGCCGCACGCGATATCGAATCCCACCCCGACGACGGACACCTTGCGCCGATAGGCCGCGACGCCGCCGATCGGCATGACGTAGCCCAAATGCCCATCGGCCATGAGCGCGACGCGCTCCGCGCGGCTGGCGACGTCGGCGAGCTGGGCGAGGGTCTTGGGGTCGTGGGTCCCGAAGATCATGACCATAGCAAATGCGAACTGTGCGACTGCTTCAGTACGACGTGTCGTTATAATAGCGCGTGATGCACCAGCTCACGATGCGAGCGAGGAGATCGTCCTGGTTCGTCGGTGCCGTCGAGACGTTCGGAAAATGCGGCGAGGGTCGTAATCCGGCGTCCGTCGCAACCTCCTTGACCGCAATCACGATGCGTTCCGCGGGCCAGCCAAGCGCTCGCAGTTCGTCGACGACGGCGGCCACTTGAGCGCGCAGAGCGCTCTCTTTCATTCCCGTGTGCGCGCCTCGGCGATGGGCATCGACGAGCGAACGCAAACTCGCGCGCAAGGTGACGACGGCAGGAAGATCGTTCATCGTCTCGTTCAACGAAGAACCATGAGGTTCCGCAATGAACGTGCGACGACGTTCGGCCAGTCATTGAGCGCCGGCGTTTCCTTTCGCGACGATGGCCGATTGGGCGGACTTCGTGCGGGCCGTCACGTCTCAAGCTTGTTGCGGCTCACCAGCTGGAAAAGGTTGTTCAGGAATTGCTGTTTTTAGCTTCCTAAACACATCGCGCGCTTCGAGGGCAGTCAAAGTCGCCTAACGTTTATCGTCTCTGGGCCGCCCAGGCCTTGCAGCACGTCGAAGGCAACGCGCGACCCTTCCTCGATCTTCCGCTGATCTTCGGGACGGATACTCGATTGATGGATGAAGCAGTCCGGACCTCCGGCGTCGCAGGCGACAAACCCATGACCCTTGGCGGAGTCGAACCACCGCACCGTGCCCGTCGCCTTTGGCAATGACCTTTCGCCATTCTCCATACATGCCTCGAGTGGTGTTGTGAATGGGACGGGGTGCGCGGATGGGCGCGACATCTCAGCAACGAGGCCTGATCCGCGCCTTGGCGAGAACAAAAGAGGCCCGACACGAGGAGTGGCAGGCCCATTCGTACATCGGATCATGTCCGCGCGGTCTCCCACGCATATGTCGCTACACCACGTTAGCCTCTGGAGCAGCACAGCGCCAGGATTATCTCGGCGCTCGAATTGACCAGCTGACCCGAGTGAGATACCTCACATTGACCATGTGGTCAACAACTGGCTGCGGGCCCGAGTCCTGGCCGATCAAGTGACGCTGTTGCTCGACAGCCTACTCGGATGCGATGCGCCCGACGCTCGGGCGCGTTTGGCGTCCGTGGTCATTTCGTTGCGGCATGCGTCGACGTCAGGGGCGCCCAGCGGCCATCGCTTCGCCGTGCCAGATTGCTCGTTAGGCGCTGCCGCCAATCGGCGAATCCGGTCTCGACCGGTGCGTCAGTCGTTGTCGTCGGGAAGGCAGCGGGCTCGTGCGCGATCGCATCCGGAGCGGCCAGAGGGCCATGAACGCGTGCGCGCGGCAGATCATCTCGGTCCCTCATCGGTTCGACACGATCATCGGCGGAGTCGCGACGGGGTCCAGCGGAGGCGCATCCTCGCCACCGTCAACGGCCTCGCCGCCGAGATAGTCGAAATACGCCTCCACGCACCAGAGAATCACGCGTCGCATGACGGAATGGCGAATGAACGGTACGCGGATCGGCGATGCGTCCACGAGCTGCGTGAGGCCGAAAATGACGGTCCCTGGTGATACGCCGACATCCCGCTCGGCGCACACATAGGTCCACACACCGCGACGCAGCGATTCCTCGTCGACCGGGGTCGCGGCGAGCGCAGCGGCGATCACCGATCGGAGGTCCTGCGCGTCCTCGAGCTCCAAGAAACTCAACGCTTTCAACTGAGTCGGGCGTTGCCGATACATGGCATCCTCCTCGTGTGCTGCGGAGCAGGCTGACCGGAACGGCTTGGGTGTCGATGCGCGAGTGCGCGACAAGGAGCGCCAAAGGGAGCAGCGAAATCGCCACTCACCAGCTGTGAGAATAATCTAATCGATCGCCGATCAGTTGCCTTTCGACGCTCGGGCGGCCGCGTTCGCAAAGATAGCGACCTCGACGCGCCGATTCAGTTGACGTCCGACCTCGGTGTCGTTCGTGCTGACCGGTTCCATCTCGCCACGGCCCGCTGTCCGCAGCCGCAACACGGTCACGCCCTGGTTCGCGAGGAAGCTCGACACCGCCATCGCCCGCCGTTGGGACAAGGCGAGGTTGTAGTCACTGGTGCCCTCCGAGTCCGTGTAGCCGACGATGAGTAGATCCGTATTCGGGTACTTGCCCAGGCTCGCCGCGAGATTGCGCAGATTCTCGGCCGACACGGCGCGCACGACATCCGAGTCGAAGTCGTAGAGCAGTCCCGAAGCGAACGTGACCTGAATCCCCTCACCGATCCGCGCCACGGTGGCACCCGGGATGTCTTGTTTGAGCTCCTTCGCTTGCTGGTCCATCTGGATGCCAATGATGGTTCCGGCCACTCCGCCGACGACTGCGCCGAGTATGGCTCCCCGCGTCGTCGATCCAGTCTGATTGCCGATCACGGCACCAACGGCGCTGCCGGCGCCCACTCCGATGATCGCGCCCTGCTCCTTCCTGTTGAACGATGCGCAGCGAGACATCACCAGCGCGATGAGCAGGCACGCGATGCTGCTCCGCGCGTGACGCGCGGCGGTTGAAATCACATGGCGTTGTTGCATAACGGCCTCATTCTCCGGTGTGAAGGCGCATTGGAAGAGTAGCCGCTGTCCCGGATGCGAAGCACCAGCGCCCCATTCTCCTCCAACAGGCCAAGACGTACTTCGCCCGCCTTCGTGAATTTCACCGCATTCGCCGCAAGGTTGAACACGATCTGACGAAACTTGCCTGGGTCGGTCGGAAACACGATCGGAGCTTCGGGAAGATCGAGAGCCAGCAAGAGTCTTTTCGCCTCGGCCATTGGCGCAAGCAGCGCCACCGCGTCGCGCAACAACGCCGAAAGATCCGCGCTCTCCAGGTTGGGCTCGCCGCGGCCGGCGTTGACCTTCGACATCGTCAGGATTTCCTCTATGAGTCGCAAGAGGTGCGTACTCGCGGTGCTGATGCGTTGAAGCTGCTTCCGCTGGCCATCGTTGATCTGTCCCGCGACTTCGTCGTTCAGTAGGCCGACGTACCCGAGCACGATGCCGAGCGGCGTGCGAAACTCGTGGGACATCGTCGCGAGGAGGTTCTCCTTGCTCTTGTTCGCCGTTTCGGCTTCGTCACGCGCCGTATCGGCGGCGACGCGAAGGGCCTCGGCGCGCTGCGCCGCGTAGGCGGCGTCCTCGCGCGCGGTCTCGGCGCGCATCAAGGCGTCTTCGGCGCTGATGCGGAGCTCCTGCGCCTCTCGGAAGAGGCGTGCGTTGTCGAGCGCCATCGCGCAGCGGCGCCCGAGATCCACGGCGAGCAAGAGATCCGCATCGTCATATTCGCGTTGGGCATCGGAAACGAACGTGATGGCGCCTAACGTCCGTCCCCGGGCGCGCATCGGGACCATGAGCAACGACGTCGCGCCGAGCTCACGCAGCAGATCGCGATGTTCCTCGTCAGGCACCTGGCCCAGCGTGTCGCCGGACGCTGCGACGACGAACTCCGATTCCGACGTGCGGCTAACGCGAGGCGCGCCGATCGGATCGTCTTTGGAGGGCGGATGCGCGGCGTAGTACTCGCGCGCCGCCGCTTGCTTTGCGCCATCGGGGTGGATGATGGCAACGCGCCGAATCGAGCCGTCGATCTCGATGACGTCGACGATGCCCCACGTGCCGAAGTGTGGCAGCGCAAGGCCGGCCGCTGTCGCGAGCGTCGATTGCAAGTCCAAGGAGTCGCCGGGACAGCGGCTGGTTTCCGCAAGAAAAGCGAAGCGGGTGCGGCTACCGGGCGATGGCTCGCTGTCTTCGCCAATGCCGCTGATGCCGACAGGGATGACGTCGCCGCCGACGGAGACGTCGAGAGCGACTGCCGATCGTTCCTTCGCGATCGGGGGCCAAGGCATGCGCCGTGGCGATGCGGGGCGATTCTCCACGAAATCTCCTTCTCGTTAGGCCAGTTACGTCGAGCGACGCCTCACGCGGAGGGCCGCCTCGAGCAGCGGAGGGCGTCGACGAGGGGCTCGTCGCGTCGATTGAGCGGGCCGGTGCCAGGCGCCGCACTGGCGATGTCAGAAGATACATAATGAGGATGCCGATTGATAGGACGCGCAACGTGTATTGACCATGTGGTCAATACCTAGTAGATTGTACTTGACCAGTTGGTCAATACACACGGCGGACGCGCTCGCTGTGCTCCCCTGCCCGAGGCACTGCGCATGGCCACCAAGCAGACGACGTCCGTGAAGGTCGCTCCACTCGCCGATCGCGTCGTCATCAAGGCGACGGACGAGGCGGAGCGGATGCGCGGCGGGCTTTACATTCCGGATACCGCGAAAGAAAAGCCACAGCAGGGCGAGATCGTCGCCGTTGGACCTGGACGCTTCGAGAAGGACAAGCGTGTGCCGATGGACGTCACGGTCGGCGACAAGGTGCTCTATGGGAAGTACAGCGGCACCGAGGTCACGATCGATGGTGAGCAAATGCTCATCATGCGTGAGTCCGATGTCCTCGCCGTGATTACTGCCTGATTGGCTTCACTTCTCCCTACAAGGATTCGTTATGCCCGCGAAAGACCTGCGATTCGATACCGATGCCCGCGCGGCGCTGAAGCGCGGCGTTGATCAGCTTGCCGAGACGGTGAAGGTCACCCTCGGCCCCAAGGGTCGGAACGTCGTCATCGATAAGAAGTTCGGCTCGCCGACCGTCACCAAGGACGGCGTCACCGTCGCGAAGGAGATCGAGCTGACAGATCCGCTCGAGAACATGGGCGCGCAGATGGTGAAGGAAGTCGCGACCAAGACGAGCGACAACGCCGGCGACGGCACCACGACGGCAACGGTTCTCGCGCAGGCGATCTTCCGCGAAGGCCTCAGGAACGTCACTGCCGGCGCCAACCCGATGGCGCTCAAGCGCGGTATCGATCGCGCCGTTGCTGCCGTCGTCGAGGAGCTGAAGAAGATCAGCGTCCCGACGGGTGGTAAGAAGGAGATCGCGCAGGTCGGCACGATCTCGGCGAACAACGATTCGGAAATTGGAAACCTGATCGCCGAAGCAATGGAAAAGGTTGGCAAGGATGGCGTGATCACGGTCGAGGAAGC
>DATEGN010000342.1:0-16795 GCA_035280125.1 Gemmatimonadaceae bacterium
TTCAACGCCGGGGTGGCAAAGGCATCATTACCGTGCATCGCACGGAGAAGACGGGTGATGCCGTCTCGATCAAGGAGGTTCTGCCAGATGATGAGCTGATGCTCATCACGAAACAGGGCGTCGCGATCCGGATGCCGGTGAAGGGCATTCGCGTCTCGGGCCGCAACACGCAGGGCGTGAGGCTCGTGAACCTCGATGAGAACGACCTGGTGATGGATGTCGCCCGCGTGGTGCCTGAAGACGAGGGCGAGGTCGCTGGGGACGACTCAGGCGAAGTGGTACCCGTCGGTCCGGAAGACGACGACGAGGAATAGCACGCGAAGCGGACGAAATGACGCGCGGCCGGCACCGGCGTGTACAGCTAATGCGCAGGTGCCAGCTCCGTCGTTTTTCGGATTTCGTCGATTGCCTGCAATGCGCGATCTTGAATTGATCTCGGCTTTACCGGCCAGATCACCAATGCTAGCTTAGGCGACCCTCCCCTCGCCGCAACGCTCCCGTCGCCTGAGTGGGCGCGGGCGCAGCTATGCGTCGCCAGCCGCGGCGCCAGTGAGGCTGCCGCGATTTCGGGAGGCTCGGCCGAAAAACGTTTTTCATTATGGAGAGCGTAGTGCGCTTGGCTCGCGAAGTTGCGTCCTGGCGTTCGGCGCCTCTGTACGACGAGTTTGCCAACGGAGTCCAAGACGCATGACGACGATGTCCGCGAGCCAGATTGGCCTCGTATCTCTCGATGACATCCAAAGCGCCGCCCGCGGTCTCGAGGGCGTAGCGATTCGAACGCCTCTTCTTGCCTTTGATGCGGTCTCGGAGCGCGTCGGCGCGCCCGTGTTCGTAAAGCCAGAAATGCTGCAACGCGGCGGTGCCTTCAAGTTCCGGGGTGCCTACACTTTCTTGTCCCGTCTCGCTGCCGAAGAGCGTTTCAAGGGCGTGATCGCGCCGTCGTCGGGCAACCACGCGCAAGCCGTCGCACTCGCGGCGAAGTTGTTCGGTGTGCCGGCTACCGTCGTGATGCCGACCACGGTGACGCCGGCGAAGCGGGCGGGTGCCGAGCGGCTGGGAGCACGCGTCGTTCTCGCCGGCACGACGACCAACGAACGCTATGAGAAGGCACTCGAGATCGTTCATACTCAGGGCGGAACGCTCGTGCCGCCTTACGACGATCCCGCAATCATCGCCGGCCAAGGCACGTTGGGACTCGAGATCGCCACGGATGCGCCGGATCTCGGTACCGTCGTCGTTCAAGCCGGTGGCGGCGGACTCAGTGCGGGTGTCGCCACGGCGATCAAGGCACGCGTGCCCTCGGCACGTGTTGTCGCCGTCGAGCCATCTGGGGCGCCGAAGCTGAGTCGCGCCCGCGCGGTCGGTCGCCCCGTGCGCCTGGAGCAGACGAAGAGTCTCGCCGATGGCCTGATGGCGATTGAGATCGGCCGGCTGCCCTTTGCTCATCATCAGCAGTACATCGACGAGGTCGTCACGGTAGACGACGCTGCACTCGCGCCGGCCGTTAGGCTGCTGCTCGATCGGATGAAGCTCGTCGCCGAGCCGAGTGGGGCGATCACGATCGCGGCGTTGCTCGAGGGACTCGTTACGCCGCGAGATTCGCGTCCGATCGTCGCTGTGCTCAGTGGCGGCAATATCGAGTGGGACGGACTGCAGGAGCTGCTCGCGCGTGCGTGAAAGCCCCGGGCCGCCTATTCCTCAACACACCGAGGCGTCCACGGGCGGTCGGAGTGCGCCTGGGTCGCCGCACGTACTCGTCGCCGACGACGATCCCCTGACCAGCGGAGCGCTCACGTGGCTGCTACGCGAGCAAGGCTATCAGGTTACGCGCATCTCCGAGCGGCAACAGCTGGTCGATGCAATGGAGCGGAGTCGGCCAGATCTGCTGCTCGTCGACGTCGAGAACCTTGGCTCAGATGGCGAGCAGCTCCTCGAACGGGTAAAACGAGACGAGCGCTGGCGGGACGTGCCGGTCGTCGTTGCGACCACGCTGCCATCGAACGGGAAGGCGTCGGCAGCGTTGGTGCCACCCCGCCTCGCCGATGATTACGTAACGAAGCCATTCCGGGTGCCGGAGCTCCTCGCGCGAATCCATACGCAGCTCCGTGCGCAGAGCGAGCTACGGTCGGCGAGAGCGGCTCTGGCCGCGGCACGCGCCGAGCTCGAGCGCGCACGCGAAGATGTTGCCAGCAATCGTCAGATCGTCGACATCCTCAACGAAGTGACTGGCGAGCTGTCGGCGACCGAGATCTATCGAATTCTCGTGCGTCGCGTCTCGCGAGCGCTCGGGTTGTCACGTTGCTCAGTCGTGCTGGCGAGCGCTGGCGACGCCGTAGGTATGGTCGTCGCTTCCTGCGAGGATCTTCGAACGCCGAACCTCGAGATTCGGCTCGAGCGCTATCCCGAGATCGTCGCAGCGCTCCAGAATCAGCGCCCCGTGCTGATTCGCGACGTCCAGACCGATCAGTTGTTCGAATTGGCGCGAAAGGTCTGGCTCGACGAGGGCAAGGACGTGGCCCTGCGTTCCGTCGCGGCGCTCCCGTTCAGCATCGATCGTTGGCGATCGGGAGTGCTCATGCTCAAGAGCGAGCGATTCGAGCGCAATCTCACACAGTATGACGTCGAGTTCGCGGAGACGGTGTTGAATGCCGCCGTCGCGGCCATCAAGCGCGCGCAGGCACTCGAATCAACGCGTGCGGACAATCGCCGGCTCGAAGCCTTGGCGACAACCGATCCCCTTACCCGCCTCCTGAACCGACGGGCGCTCCTCGAGCGACTCTCCCGAGAAGTGGACCGGGCGAAACGATACGAGTCGATGCTCACGCTCCTGCTGCTCGACATCGATCACTTCAAGCGGATCAACGACGAGCGCGGCCATCTCGTGGGTGACGGGGTACTTCGTCAGATCGGAGCCTTGGTGGAAGCCTCTGTAAGAACGGTAGATATCGCCGCCCGTTACGGTGGTGAGGAGTTCGTGCTGATCCTACCCGAGACATCCCAGGAAGGCGGGATCATCTTCGCCGAGCGGCTTCGTGAATCGATCGAGCGATACCCGTTCGACGCGAGCGGGGAGGAGGCGCTCCATTTGACGGCCAGCATCGGTGTTGCCACCTTTCCGTCACCGCGTGTAGACTCGACCGAGGATTTATTCGCTCGAGCGGACGAGGCGCTATATCGCGCCAAGTCCAGCGGCCGGAACCAGGTGCGCACCTGATGAATCGCTGTCCCGCCTGCGGCACGACGTACCCGCCCGAAGCGCGGTTCTGCCCTCGCGATGGGTCGCGGCTCGTCGCGCGGTCGATACTGAGCCCATCGCCAGGCGCCGCGAGCAGCACGCCACAACCCCCAAGCAACACGCCGCCGCGCCCGACCGAGCCGCCTGTGCGCTCGATGAGAAAGACGCCGCTCACGCCGGCGAACCTCACGGGGAAAACGCTCGACGGGCGCTACCGCATGGTGCGGAAGGTCGGCGAAGGCGGGATGTCGTTTGTCTACCTCGCGCAAGACGTCGCGACACAGGAGCGGTTCGCGATCAAAGTGTTGTCGCCCGCGCTGTCGGAGGATGTGAACGCGATGCAGCGGCTTCGTCGTGAGGCTGCGTTGGGTATGCGTCTCGCCCATACCAACATCTGCCACATCATGCGACTGGGCGAAACGGAAGATGGCCTGGTCTACGTCGTCATGCCTTTCGTCGAAGGCGAGTTGCTCGCCGACCGAACCAATCGGTTGGGGCAGATTTCCCT
Organism: Gemmatimonadaceae bacterium; assembly: GCA_035280125.1. Lineage (GTDB taxonomy): Bacteria > Gemmatimonadota > Gemmatimonadetes > Gemmatimonadales > Gemmatimonadaceae > AG2. The sequence goes on from DATEGN010000342.1 coordinate 3,744, forward strand.
CGCCGAGACGGCCCGCTTCGTACGCGACATGTCGGAGGGACTCCACATCGCGCACCAGCTGAAGATCGTGCACCGCGATCTGAAGCCGGAGAACGTGATGATCTGTCGGCGTCCGGATCCAGATGGAACCGAGTACGCGGTCGTCATGGACTTCGGGCTGGCGAAGGAACGTCGTGCCGAAGGCGAGCTGCAGAAGTTGACCGCGACGGGGATCATCCTCGGCACGCCGGAGTTCATGAGCCCGGAGCAGCTGCGCGGCAAAACACTCGACGCACGGACAGACATCTACTCGCTGGCGCTCCTCGTCTACGAGATGCTCACGGGCAAGCTTCCATTCCAGGGTCGCACGCAACAGGAGATGATGATCTCGCGCCTGCGCAACGATCCGATCCCGTTGCGGCGGATGCGCGCCGATCTCACCTTCCCGGAAGCGGTTGAGCGGGTGCTCAACAAGGCGCTGCAGCGGGCGCCCGAGGCCCGCTATCAAACGACTTTGGAGTTCGCCGAGGCGTTCACTTCGGCGGCCGTGGACGGCACGACGCCGTCGGATTCCCGGATTCTCGGCAAGCTCTTTGGTCGTTAAGCTCGTCCTTGGCGCGGTGCTGGTCCTCGCACCGCTCTGCCTAACGGCACAAGTCGAGGTCGGCCCCGGGGCAACGCGCGATGCGGCAATCGAGCATCCGTATCGTCCCGGCGTAGACGTCCAGAGTTACGATTTGTCGCTTGATTTGCCGACGACGGGGAATGTCATAAGCGGTTACGCCGTGCTGCTCGTCCGTCACACGGCGCGCGTCGACACGCTCGTACTCGACCTCATTCGGCTCGCCGTCGACAGCGCGCGTATGGACGGCGTGCGCGTGCCGTTCACGCGCACGGTGAACGAGATCCACATGCCATTCCGGCCGCGCGGGAAGCAGTCCGTGCGGGTCGAAGTTGCGTACCACGGAGCGGTGGAGGATGGCCTCATTGTGCGCACCGACAGCGCGGGCCGTTGGACCGGTTTTGGCGACAACTGGCCGAATCGCGCTCGCTACTGGATCCCGAGCGTCGATCATCCGAGCGACAAGGCAACCGTGAGCTGGTCGGTCACGGCGCCATCGGAGCGAACGGTCGTGGCGAATGGCGTACTCGTCGACCGTACGCCACTGCCTAACGGGCGAATGCGCACGCGTTGGCGTGAGACTCATCCGATCGCGCCGTATCTCATGGTGATCGCGGTGGCGCCGCTGACCGAGTATTCACTCGGAAAGACGGCTTGCGGACTCGCGCTCGAGCACGGCTGCGTTTCGCAATACGTATATACGGCGCCCGAACAGCGCGCGATGCTGCCCGGCGCATTCGTCCAGGCGGGCGAGATCGTTCGATATTTCTCATCTCTCGTGGGGCCCTTCCCGTACGAGAAGCTCGCGCATCTGCAGTCGTCGACGCGCTTCGGAGGAATGGAGAACGCAACCGCGATCTTCTATGCCGATGCCCTATTCCGCACGGGACGCATGGGCGAGAGCATCATCGCGCACGAAACCGCGCATCAGTGGTTCGGAGACGCCGTGACGGAGAGAGACTGGCCGCATCTCTGGCTGTCAGAAGGCTTCGCGACCTATTTCGCCGCTCTGTGGACTCAACACGCACACGGCGACAGCGCATTCCGGGGCGACCTGGCAAGAATTCGCGCCGAAATTCTTGCCGACACGATCTCCGTGACGACTCATGCGGTGATCGACACCGTGCAGCGCGAGCTGCTGGCACTGCTCAACGTCAACAGCTATCAGAAGGGCGGATTTGTTCTACACATGTTGCGTCGACAGGTGGGGGACAGCGCCTTTTTCACGGCTCTTCGGAACTATTACTCGAACTTCCGTGATGGTACTGCACTCAGTGGCGACCTTCGGGAGGCAATGGAGCAGGCAAGCGGCCAAAAGCTCGATTGGTTCTTTCGCCAATGGCTCGAACGCCCCGGGTTCCCTGAGGTCGAAGTGACCTGGTCGTCGGATTCGTCGTCGCACCAGGTAATGCTCGACGTCGTGCAGGGTGGCCGCTTCGGTGCTTTTCGGTTTCCACTCACCGTGGAAGCGGAAGGGGCCGATGGGGGGATGCGGCGAGCAACCGTGATGGTGCCAGCGGAGCCGCGAGCTCGACTCGCGTTGCCGGTGGCAGTTACGGCGCCGCGAACGCTCAAAGCTGACCCGGACGTCGAGCTTCTCGCACGCATCGTCGTCCACCCCCAGTAGCAAGGGACAATGAGAGACCTCGCGCGACGCCGGCCACTTTTTCCAACGAACTGGCCGGCGACGCTCCCAGCTTTGGCGGCATTACTCGTTGGCTTCGTCCCGATCGGTCGGGCGCGAGCACAGCTCGGTGGCGGCGTTTCGCAGGCGGACTCGATGCTCGCGACGGGGCGCGTTGGAGCCGCTGAGTCGCTGTATTACGCGACGTCGAGCGCTCGGCCGCGCGATGCGGTCGCCCGCGCCGCTCTTGGCCGATACCTGGCCGCTCGCGGCCACCTCCGCATTGGCGCGGTTCTCCTCGAAGAAGCGAGGCTCTTTGGCGGTGACACCGCCGGCATCGCCCGCTCTCTCGCCCCAATCTATGGCTCGTTGGGAGACTATCGCGCGCTCGCCACGTTGCCTGCGTCGCCGTTGTCCTCGGCGGAGCAGAAGCGCGTGCGATGGCTCGTGAGCCATCCGCCCGTGCTCGAATTTCCGGACTCGGTGATCACGGTCAGCTACAAACCGCTCGTCGACGGCAGCGGAGTAGGCGTCGTGTCGTTAGGCATCGGTGAGCGTCGCGTCGATGCTCTTCTCGATCCACGTGTCTCTGGAGTTCTGCTCCGAGGAAAGGCAGCTCGACGTCGCGAGGGACTTCGCGTGTTCGGCGAAGACTCGACTGCTGCCGTGGCAATCGTGTCGGAGCTGCACCTCGGCGACGTGACGCTGAGCAACGTTACGGCGCGACTCGACACGTCGGCCAGCGGCACGAAGCGCCTTCCGCAGAACGTCGTCCTGGGTCTGGATGTGCTGCGTTCACTATCGCCGGCATTCGATCCGGCCGCACAAACGATCACTTTGCGCCGGGGTCAAATCCCGCCGACCACAGTTGGTACGCGTACTCCGATGCTGCTCGACGAGAACGGGCTTCGCTTTGTCGTCGACGGTCATTGGGAGACCGGGTCCTCGACCGCAGCGGCGCGGCTTCTTGGCACGCAGCGCTGGACCGTCGACGCGAAGCACGGGATTCTGCTTCTCCAGTGATGTCTTCCCTCGGGATGACCTTCGGTCACTTCCCGATATGCTGCAACTCCACCATCAAGCAGCGGTCCTGCACGACGTCGATTCCGGCTCGCGCGAGCTGCTCCGCTGCCTCGTCGTTGCGAATGCCAAGCTGGAACCACACTGATTTCGGGCGCTTGCGAATGATGTCGTCGACGTGCGCGGGGATGCGGTGCGGTCGGCGAAATACGTTCACCATGTCGACGATCCCAGGGATCTCAGCGACGGTTCGATAGACCTTCTCGCCGAGAATCTCCGTGCAGTCCGGGTAGTACACCGGCACGGGCACGATCTCGAATCCGGCATGTTGCACGTACTCCGGAACGTAGAATGCGGGAGCCCCCGATTCTTCGATTTTGATGCCGAGCACGGCGATGCGACGCGTTGCCTCGAGAACACGCCGTATACCACGCATGTCCTCGATGAGATGGCGGCGCCAATCGGCATTGTTCGCGAGAGCTGGTTCGCTCATGTGCGTTTCACGGCCGTCCCGACTCGAAGATAACGACAGACTTTCCCGTACGACGCGTGGTCAAGTTCCATTCCCGGCCCATCGATCGAACACCTTAGTCGGCTGCCGTGAGCGTATTGTCGTGCTTAGCTTTTCCGGTGCTTTCGGCTTTTCACTACTTGGGAGACGTTTTTGAATGCGGATGCTCGTTCTCGGTGCCGGTCTTCAAGGCTCCGCTTGCACCTACGATCTGTTGCAGGATAAAGAAGTCGAACAGGTTCGACTCGCTGACCTGAAGATCAGTCATCTGCCTGATTTTCTGGCGCCATACTCCGGTCGTCGTTTGCTCCCGACGCCGCTCGATGTGCGCGACGAAGGCGCGGTTCGCGGGTTGATGCGCGAATGCGACGCCGTGATGAGCGCTATTCCCTACTACTTCAACTTCGACATGGCGCGGCTCGCTGTCGAAGCCGGCGTGCATTTCACCGACCTGGGCGGCAATACAGAGATCGTCAACGAACAAAAGACGCTCGATGCAGAAGCTCGGCGCAAGAATATCACAGTCGTGCCCGACACTGGGGTCGCACCGGGAATGGTCAATATTCTCGCGGAGTACGGTATTCGTCAGCTCGATGACGTTCGTTCGGTTCGGATTTACGTTGGCGGGTTACCGCAGGATCCGCAGCCACCGTTGAATTACCAGATCGTGTACTCGCTCGAGGGCGTGTTGGACTATTACACGACGCTCTCCTGGGTGCTCCGAAATGGCAAGCGGACGCAGGTGCGAGCGCTCTCCGAGCTCGAGTCGGTGAGCTTCGGCAACGGTGTCGGAACGCTCGAGGCCTTTCACACGGCGGGCGGTCTTTCGACGATGGCATTCCGCTACGAGGGAAAGATCGCCGAGATGGAGTACAAGACGCTCCGCTATCCTGGCCACGCCGAGCGCATGGAGGCGATTCGAGATCTTGGGCTGCTGGACGTCGAGCCGGTGGAGGTCAAGGGTTCGAAGGTCATCCCGCGTGAAGCGTTCATGGCGATCGTCGGTCCGCGCCTAACGAAGCCGGAGGGAAAGGACCTGGTCGCGTTGCGGGTCGTCGTGAGTGGCACGAAGGCCGGCTCGCCGAAGGCAGTCACCTTTGAGCTCATCGATCGGTACGACGAGAAGCACCACGTCAGTGCGATGATGCGCACGACGGGCTACTCACTCTCGATCACTGGACTGATGCAAGTCCGCGGCGAAGTGAAGCCGGCGGGTGTTCATACGCCGGACGAGTGCGTTCCACCGGCTCGGTACATCGAGGAGCTGGGAAAGCGCGGGGTCAAGATCAAGCAATCGTGACGTCGTGGGTCGTGGCTCGTGAATCGTGGATCGTGGATCGTGGATCGTGGATCGTTGTTCGTGATTCGATCCACGATTCACGACCCACGATTCACGGCCCCACGATTCACGACCCACGATCGCTACCGCATGAACTCTGCGAGCGTCGCCCCCATCTGATCCATCGCCAGCTTCGCGTTCCAACGATCGCTGCCGTTGTAGATGAACGAGAACGCGAGGATCTCGCCGTTCTTGGCAGTGACGTAGCCACCTAACGACGCGACCGTGTTCGTGGTACCGGTCTTGGCGTGGAGGTTGCCGCGCGCCGGAGTTTGCCGAGCGCGATGTCGCAAGGTGCCGGATTCACCCTCCAGCGGCAGCGAGGCATGAAACGTCGGGCCCCACGGCGCTTGATGCGCGAACGAGAGCAGCTCGACCATCGAGCGCGGGGTCACGCGGTCCAACACCGAGAGCCCACTGCCATCGGAGACCTGAACGTCCTCCGGACGCGCCGCAACCTTGCTCGAGAGCAGCGTGCGGAGCGTTGTGAGTCCGGTTTGCGCCGAGCCAACCTGATCGGGAGCTGCCGCGTGGGCGGCATCGCGGAACAGCAACTCTGCATAGAGGTTGATGCTCTCTCGATTCATTTCGGCGATGATGTTCGCGAGCGGCGGCGAGGAGATCGACGCGACCTCTTTCGCCGCTGCAGGCGTTGTACCGACCGTCACTCGACCATCGATGGTGACGCCTGCTTTCTCCAGCGCTGCGCGAAGAGCACCCGTCGTGAACGAAGCGGGATCGTCGACGACGAGCGAATACCGTTGCGGTGGCGCGCTCGTGCCAATCGAACCACGAACCAGGATCGTGCCATCCTTCTGCCTAACAGCGCTGATTCGTCCACCACTTCCACCAACGACTCGCACTGTGCTTTGTACGGGAATCGTCGTCGTTGCCGGATCGAGTGTGACGATTGGCTTCTTGTCCTGGGCTTGCGCGACGACCCAGACGAGATTCTCGTTGAGCGACAGCGCCGACACGCGAGCGGCATACGCGGCACCGAGATATCGTGACTGCCATCCCTCCGGCACGAGCTGGGGATCGAACGCGCTTGCGTCACCAACGATGTCGCCATGTATGCGCCGCACGCCCGATGCGACAATCAACTGGGCGAGCGAGTCCATTGGATTCGTGGTGCCCCAGAACCGCGGCGACAACGACGGATCGCCACTCCCGCGCAAATAAAGATTGCCCGCGAGCAGACCGTCCGGATTGAGCACGCCATCTTGCAGCGCGCTTGTCTTGAACACGTAATCCGGACCGAATCGGTCGAGCGCCAACACCGACGTGTACATCTTCATGGTTGACGCCGGTTGCATCATCGCATCCGGGCTCTCGCGGAAGAGCGTGTCGCCTCGGCTGAGCGAGACGACCATGACTCCCCACTGACCGCGTCTCGTATGCTGAGTCAGCGCGCCCCGTAGATCACTTTCGAGCGACTCGACCCCGTGCGGCGACGTCCACGAGAGCACGGCCGGCTTGCTCGCGATCTCGCCGCGGCTGACGCTACTGCGTGGAGCTCGGCGTGTCCTTCGCCCTGCCGCCTTCGGTCTCGTCGCCCTGTGTGCCGCCGACGGTACCGAATCGGCTGCGACGCCGACGTCCTGTTGGCCGGAAGGCGAAGCACGCAGTTCACGGCTCGTGAAAGCCAGGCTGGCGACACAGACGCAACGGAGCGCGCGGCGCGAGAGCACCCTTCGACGACTCGAGACCACCGTGCGATCCAGGTTCATGACGTTCAGGTTGGCAACTCGTGTTCCAGACTCCGTACACTCCGTGCACGGAATCGCTCCGGTTTCGCCGGGTAACGCGCGGCTATTTCGAGTATCGGTGATCGAACGCCCGCTTAGACCTTCAGGAAGATCTTGCGCCGATACAAGCCGAGCAGAATGCAGTACCAGAGCCCGACGAAACACAGCGCGAAGGCGAGCGAGGCGTTCACAGGAGACAGCCAGGACGCGAACAAGGTTTGGTAGATCGCATTCTCGAGCGACGTTCGCGACCCGTGATAATTCACGGAAAAGACGGAATAGATCAGCCGTGCGAGCAGTCCCGAGCCCAGAAACGCGATGAGTGGGTTCGTGCCATAGATGACAAAGAAATTGGTCCAGCGTCGCATGCCGTGGACATCGACGAGCCACATGATGGTCGCGATCGACACAGCCGCCAGGCCCGCCGTGAACATCACATAAGAGCTCGTCCAGATGCTCTTGTTGATCGGGAAGCCCCAGTTCCAGATCATGCCAAAAGTCATGGCGAGGCAGCCAGCGGCGAAGAGTCCGTTCAGCCGCTCTTCGATTGGACGCTCGCTTCCGATCCAGCGTCCAGCGAGAACACCGAGCATCGCGGTGCAGATCGCGGGTATCGTCGAGAGGAATCCTTCGGGATCGAAAGTCACGCTGCCGGACCAAATGTGATTACCGAGTCCGAAGCGGGTCCAATCGAAAACGAAGCGATCCCAGTAAGCGGCCATCGTGCCTGACGGCACGTCGAGCAGGAAGTTACCGAGCGTTCCGCCTGTGCCCGGAACGGGCAGGGCCGCCATGACCACCCAATAGCCCAGGAGCAGAGCGCCGATCGTCGTGACAACGCGTTTGATCGACGCGCGCTGCGTGAGCATCGCCGCACACATGTAGGCCAAGCCGATTCGCTGCAGCACGCCCATGATCCGCCAGTGATACAGCCGATCGACCACGCGTTGCAGGAAGCTCGGATCAGCAATGCCGCTGACGTCGCCCCATGTGAAAAACGGGAATCCATTGAGCAGGAACCCGAGCAGAAAAATCAGGGCGCCACGTCGTAGGATCTGTCTACGAATATCCGACTCGTCCGCGCCGCGAGCGCGACGCGCACTGAGCGAGAGGTGAGTCGTTATACCGACAATGAAGAGAAAGAACGGAAAGACGAGATCGGTTGGCGTCCAGCCATTCCAGGTCGCGTGCTCGAGCGGCGGATAGATCGCGCTCCAGGTGCCCGGATCGTTAACGAGCAACATGCCGGCGACCGTGAGTCCGCGAAACACGTCCAGCGAAAGGAGTCTTTCGCGCGATCGCTTTGGTCCACCGACGGCGGGCTTCGGCCGGTCGGCGATGGTTCCGATTTGCTCGGTCGGCGGAAGCAGAGTTGTAGCCATGAGACCCTCGAGTCGACTTCAAAAGGTGCTAGGCGATAGGTGCCAGGTGCTAACGGCCGCCAGCACCTAGCACCCATCACCTAAGCACCTCTAGAGACGATTCTACCGCGACACCGGCAAATGCCCGGCCGCCACCTGCGCGCCCGCGACCGTCTCATCGCCGTCGTGTTGCTGCCATCGAAAGAAGATGACCGAGATCACAGCGAAAAAGAACAGGCCGCCGGGGATCCACATGATCAGGCCGCCGATGAGTTGGTCTTGCATTGGCGAGATGCCCCAGATCCTGGGTGCTGCCGCGTACGTCGGATAAAGCACCGAGTCCGCATACGCGATATACACCGCAACGATCGACATGGGGATGCTCATGAGGAACAGATAGAGCATCTGCATGGGGTACGCGATTCGGGGAAGCTCCGGCAGCGGGCTGAGGATGGGCCACCACATCAGCACGGACGCGACAAGGAACATCAGGTGCTGGCCGATATGCACCGGGTGGTGCGTCAACGCGAGGTTATAGAGCGGCGGGAGATGCCATCCGCACATCACGACGTTGAAAATCGCGAAGGTCCGAAATGGACTCGTCAACCATCGTGCGGTGACCTCGACTGGCCTGTACGCGAGTGCCGGCCGCAACATCCATCCCGGCGTCGCCATGATGAGCATGGGCGCAACGACGAGCGCAAGCACGAGGTGCTGGACCATGTGCGCGCTGAAGAGATAGGAATCGCTCAAGTCGTGAAGCCAGCCATTGAGCGAGAGGAAGAGCACCACGAGCGCGAGAGTGAAAAGCGCCGGCTTTGTTCTTCCGAGCTCGTAACCCTCACGCGCGGCGACGTGCGCCCGCCAGAGATAAAGCACCGCGAGCGCAGTGATGCCGATCACGATGCTCGGATGCACGGAGAAGCGCCACGGACTGAGCGTGGCGCCGGCGTGTAGCAGAGGGAAAAAGAATTTCATTGTGGCCCCTCAGTCACCCCGAAGAGCGAGCGCTCCTCAGGGTGACGACACTAGCCCGTGCGGATGACGAGCTTGGCGAACAGAAACATCAACGCGACGATCGTGGTCATCGCGATGATCAGCGGTCCGGTGAACAGCGCGCGGAACAGCTTGTGATCGTACTTGAGATGCATGTAGAACAGCACGACGATCACGAACTTCACGGCGGACATCGTGAGCAGCGCCGGTACGAATAAGCGCGACGCCACGAACGCTGGGATGTAATAAACCCACACCTCCACGATCGTGATCACCGTGAGGATCAGCGCGACCCACTTGTACGTCCCCCAATTCGGGTGCTCGTGGACCACACCCTCCGCTGCGTGGGCTTCGGCGGAAGCGACCGAGTCGCTCGTGGCTTGCTCTGCAGGTTCGTGAGCCATAGGCGCCGCTACCGGATGAGGTAGACCAAAGTGAAGATCGCGATCCACACCACGTCGACAAAGTGCCAGTACAGCGCGGAAATGTCGACGAGGAGCGCGTCGCGCGGTCCCAGACCGCGTTTGACGTCGATCGCGAGCAAGGTCAACAGCCAGAGCACGCCGGCCGTCACGTGTGCGCCGTGAAATCCAGTCAGCGTGAAGAACGAGGAACCAAAGAGATTGGTCTTGATCGTCAGGCCTTCATGCACGAACGAGGTGAACTCGAACGCCTGATAGCAAAGGAACCCAGCACCGAGAATGGCGGTCGCAAGCAGCCAGAGCTTGGACGACTCGAGTATCCGCCCACCGAACCCCGGTCCCGCCCAGCCCGGCTTGTCTTTGTTCTCGACCGCGGCCAGCGCGAGCACCATCGCCAGCGACGACATGAGGAGAACGAATGTCGATTGCGACGTGATCGGGATGTTGAGAATCGGCTTGAAGAGGGAGCCTGCAGGACAGCCCGCGATTGGAGTGGCCGACGTGGCGTTCGTCGTTTGACACCAGTACTCGTGCGGGAATGGTCCAACTCTGCTGCGTCCCTTGTAGATCAGGTATGTGGAGATCAGGGAGGCGAACAGCATGCACTCGGATCCGATGAACGCCCAGATCGCGACCTTGCGATGATCGAGACCCGTGGTCGTCGGCGGATGAGCCGAGTGTCCGTGTGCGTGAGCGACTGCTGAAGTGGACATCGTGTGAAGATATGACCTGTGATCTAGTGCTCGTCTTCGAGCGGCGTGAGAAGCCAGCCATAGAGTGACGCTGTCATCGCTCCAGCGAAGATGATTACCAGGGCGACGGCGAGGTGCAATTTGTCTTTGTGAATAGCAATCAGTGACGAGAACATCAGCGTCATGAAGAGTGCGACGAACAACGGCTTGATCGATGGGTTCGGCATTGGAATGCCGAGCTCTCGAGCCGTGGGCAAGCGACGAGGTGGTACCGGTGCGAGGGGTGATGCTGGGGCCCGCGTACCGGCGCCTACCGGACCACCGGGCGGATTGCCGATCGCGTGCCCAACCCTGCCGGCGTGATGTCCACCGACGTCAACGTCGATCCGCTCTTCGCCGCGACGGGAATGCGGGACCTCACTCGTTAGGGCCGGCGATTTGACGTCCCACAGCGGATAGCGCGAGGTCACCGTGGGGACGCGAGCGAAATTGTAATCCGGCGGTGGCGACGGAATCGACCACTCGAGGGTCGGCGCGCCCCACGGATCGTTGCCGGCGATCGCGCCGTGCTTCCGGCTCCGCCAGAAATTCCAGAAACCAATGACGACGCCGAGAATCTGGAAGATCACGCCGATCGAACTGAGGAGATTGAACGTTTCCCAACCTTGTCCGACGTCATAGCGATAAATGCGGCGCGGCATCCCATACAATCCCGAGAAGTGCATCGGGAAGAACGTGAGATTCACACCGATGAAGAACAGCCAGAAGTGCCACGAGCCGAGCTTTTCGTCGAGTAACCGGCCCGTGAATTTCGGGAAGTAGTAGTAGACGCCGGCAAAGAGACCCATCATCGAGCCGGCGACGAGCACGTAGTGGAAATGCGCAACAATGAAGTACGTGTCCGTTTGCTGCAGGTCGGCCGGCGGCGACGCGTGCATCACGCCAGAGATGCCGCCGACGACGAATAATGCGACGAGTGTGATCGCGAACTTCATCGCCGTCGTGAAGCGGAGCACTCCGCCCCACATCGTGAAGATCCAGTTGAAGATCTTCACGCCCGTCGGGATGGCGATGAGCATCGTCGTCACGCCGAACACGGTATCGGCGATCGGGCCCATGCCGACGGCGAACATGTGATGCGCCCAGACGCCGAAGCCGAGGAACGCGATGAGCATTCCTGAATACACCATCACCGGATAACCGAACAACGGCTTTCGTGAGAATGTCGGAAGAATCTCCGACACGAGGCCGAATGCCGGCAGGATCAGGATGTAGACCTCGGGATGGCCAAAGATCCAGAACAGGTGCTGCCAGAGCAGTGGGTCGCCGCCCTGCGCAATCTCGTAGAAGTTCGTGCCGAAGAAGCGATCGAACTGCAAAAACACCAGCGCGATCGTGATCACCGGGAACGCGAGAACGATCAGGAACTGAACGATGAACGACATCCAGGTGAAGATCGGCATGCGCATGAAGTACATGCCGGGCGCCCGCATGTTGATGATCGTCGTGATGAAGTTGAATCCGGCGGCAAGCGACGAGACGCCGAGGATCTGCAGGCCGAGAACCCAAAAGTCGATGTTGGTGCTATGCGAATAGGCAAGCGTGGTGAGCGGTGTGTAGCCGAACCAGCCGCCATCCGGGGCAGATCCGACGAACCATGAGACGTTGAGAAAGAGCGAGCCGAAGAGATACACCCAATAGCTGAACGCGTTGAGCCGGGGGAAGGCCACGTCTCTCGCTCCGATCTGGAGCGGGATGAGCAAATTGAAAAACGCCGCCGAGAGCGGCATGACGACGAGGAAGATCATCGTCGTGCCGTGCATCGTGAACAGCTCGTTGAACATCTCCGCCGAGACCACTTTCCCGTTCGGGAAAGCGAGCTGCGTACGGATGATGCTCGCTTCGAGTCCGCCGACGAGGAACCAGAACAGCGACGTTCCGAGGTACAGCGCCGCGATGCGCTTGTGATCGACCGTGGTCAGCCAGCTCCACAGCCCACTCTCGGCATGTTCTTCGGCGCCGGCGTAGACGGGAGCGGTGGCAGTTGTTGCCATGCGTCTATATCTCCAGGGTATTCGTCGTAATGCCTAACGGTTAGGACTACTTCAACGCCCGCAGATAGGCGACGATGTCGGCGATCTGCTGGTCGGTGAGACCCGTCTTCATTGTGGTCTGCAGCTGTGGGTCATACTCATTGAGCCCGATCGTCGGCATGAGCACGCCGGGCTTCATCTTTCGCGCGTTCTTGATCCACAGCGCGAGATGACGGTCGTCGTTCGGGTACAGGCCGGCAGCGATCGTCGTGCGGCTGCCGACGTGTGTGAGATTCGGACCGATCTGACCGATCATACTCGGATTGCCGCGAATCGTGTGGCAACCGAGGCACGCGCCCTGGCCCTTCATCATCAGCTCGGCGCCGCGAGTGGGGTCGCCGTACGGGTTGCTGTACGGAATATCCGGTACCGGCGTCTCGGGAATCGTGTACGGCGGCATGCTGTCGCGAGGAAACGTGATGAATCCGGTCTGCGCGACAGAAGTGGGCGGCGTCGCTTCCGGTGCAGCCGGCGCACGAGCGGCGCCGGCTCCGCCGGGTGTCGCCGACGCCGTCATCGCGGCAACACCAGCGGCGGGATTTGCCGCGGGCGGCGCCGGCGCGGGAGTCGCGAACGCGGCGGGCGTCTGCTGGTGCGCGATCCAGCTCTGGAACTCGTCAGGCGTCACGACGAAGGTGCGGAAGC
>DATEGN010000343.1:0-6048 GCA_035280125.1 Gemmatimonadaceae bacterium
TGTAGTCGAGCGTCGATTGCTGCCACGCCCCGTCGACGACGTCGAGCCACTCGCTTGTACGAGCGTAACGATCGTCGTGCTCGTCGAACGCCGCCCCGTAGCGGCGCGCTTCGTCCTTCCACCACGCCGAGACAACGTTCAGTGCAAGTCGGCCATTCGAGATGCGATCGATATTTGCTGCCTGTTTCGCGAGGATCGCGGGCGGATGAAACGACGGCCGCACCGCTACCATCAGCTCGAGGCGCTGCGTTACCGCGGCGAGCGCCGCCGCCGTAGACCACGCGTCGAGCGATGGCGCTTCGATTCCTTTGATGTCGTTCAGCAGTAGCTCCGCGACCAGCGTGATATCATAGCCGATCTCTTCGCTGCGCTGCGCGAGCCGCTTTACATAGTCCCATGAGGCCTGCATCTGCTCGTCTTGAACATTGCGCAGCCAGCCGCCAAACACGGGAAGCCAGTAGCCGTACCTCATGGCCCGACCTCGGCGTATTGGGTCGAGGGCAGTGGGTTGCGGGTGGTGGCTCGCTGATTCACCCTCCGCCCTCCAGCCTCTGCCCTCTGCTCGAGATAATCGACCAGCCTAACGAATGGATCGAACCCGATCACATTTGGCGCGTCGGCGACGAAATTCGAGAGCGCGTTGATGTCGTAGAAGTAGTGCTTACCGTCGCGATCGTCGACGAGGAACTCGATCCCGCCGACGTCGAGATGCGCGGCGCGCGAGATTCGCTCGACCTGCTCGATGATGTCGCGAGGAGGCGTCGTGCCCTCGACACGCAACCCCGTTTTCGGAGCGTCGATGGCGCATGCGCCGCGAACGAGCTCCACGCCGTCGGTCCGCTGGCAGGCGTCAGCCGGGCAGAGATCGAAGGAGCCCTGCGCCGGGAAGACATTGATCGCGTACAGGTACTCACCGTCGAGCGTCTCGACTCGGGTAATGTGGCCCTCGCGCAACGGCGCCGCCTCCTGCACGAGCGCCGTACCATCGACACCGAGATTCACCTGCCCGAGCTCGACCGCATTCTCGAGCGCGGCTTCGGTGTCATAGCGGGTGATCCCCGCGCCCGAGCCACCGATGTTCGCTTTCACGAGGACTGGATATCTGAGATGCGACTCCCGAGCCGCTTCGACGGCTCCGTCGGGACTGTTGATCGCCCGCGCACGTGGGAACGGCAACCCGAGTGACCGCAGCAGATCGAGCTGCGACGCCTTTGAGAGCTCGAGTGCATAGACTGCACTTCCATTTACCGTCGGGACGCCGAGTCGCTCGAGATGCCGCAGCCAGTGCAGCGTGAAGAACGTGCTCTGGGCATGTCCGCGCAGATATGCTGACGGGCTCGCTCGGTTGAAGACGAGCGAGAAAGGAATATCCTCGACCGTTTCCGCTGGGTCGTAGCTATGCGATGCCGCGTCGAGGCGTTCGTAGGGAACGCCGCGGCGTTCGAGCTCGGCGAAGAGTGGCTTGAACCAATCCGGATGCTCGTGATAGATCGCGAGCGGCTTTTCCTGCTGCGACGATGTGGCCATGGTGGTCCTCGGCATTCGTGATTACGAGACACGAAACAAACGCGGTTTCCTCGCCAGAGGTGACCGGGTTCGGAGGACTGTTACAGTTTCCGCACATCGGCCCGATATCGCAGCGAGGAGTGGGAGCGCACGCACTCATCACGTGCGGCTCCTGCCACCCGGCGTATCGATGACGTCGACGTGTACTCCGTGTCCGCGAAGCGGCGGACGACGGTGTCGGATCAACGACGAAGCCCAGGCGACTGGAAAGGCCGCCCGGGCTCTCGCGTTTTAGCTCGTTGTTTTACGTGGCGGCAATAGGCGGCAAATCACCACGATTTCGGTTGTTCGGCCGTCCCGAAGGATGGCCTCAAGGGCAAGCATATGAGGCGGCTCGAAAACTGGCAAGGGGTGCGGCGGACTGATGCTGGCCGAGAAGGCGATTCGGTATTATCGTGGCGGCCGTCCTTTGGCGCAGCAACGATGGCGTTCCGCACATTGATAACTCGATCTTCCGTGGCATTTGGGGCCACGTTCGCGATCGCCGCTGGCTGTCGCGATTTCGCGCTCGCGCCGGCGCCGCCCGAGCTCCCACCGGGCGCCGAGACGCTCGTTCCCCTCGCGACCTACACAGATTGGTGGCAAGCCACCGAGCAATGCGCGGGTCTCAGCGGCAACTTGTCGCGCATCACGTGGTTTGACGTGCCGAACCATGCGTCCTTCATGTACGGCACTGTCCAATACGACGGCTATTGGTGGGACGGCGTGCACTGGATCATCCTGGCTGGGGAGCAGGTCACGAACGGGATGCTCGTTAGGCATGAAATGCTCCACGAGCTCATTGGTCGTGGGGATCACCCAGCCGAATACTTCCAGCAGAAGTGCGCGGGCATTGTCGTTTGCAACGACGCCTGTCGCGCTGACGACTGAGCGCTCACGGCTGCACGCGTAACCTTCGCCGAGCGCCGAGCGTCTTCATCATGATGAAAATGCTCAATACGCTTGGCGCGTTTATCGGCGGGACCGTCGGCTGGTACCTCGGTGCCGTCGTCGGCACCGGTACCGCGTTCGTTCTCAGCATGGTCGGTACCGGCGTCGGTATCTACGCCGCAAGGAAGTACAGCGCGAGCCTCGGCGCCTAACGACTCGGTTGCGGCGCCCTGAGCGCGCGCAGCGCCGTCGCGACCTGCCATCCCGAGAGGAGCGCAACGGCCGCGAGCACGAGCCGGCTCGCCTCGTTGAAGAAGAGGACCCCGATGAAGCCGCCCACCGCGGCGAGCCAGGCGAGCCAAGCCAGCCACTGCGGCTGCGCCGGATCACGCGACTCGATCATCCCGAGCGCCAACGCGCCCAGCGCGACGATGAAATTTCCAAAACGTGCCGCCATCAGACCAATCGGATGAGTCGCGTCGAACACACTTTGCATTTCCGTCTGACCACTGGCGAAGAGCGCCGCCATGTGCGTTCCCGAGCCGGCCATGAATGCGGTGTCGAGTGAGTTGATCGCAACGCCAACAGAGATCAACGCCAGCGCCGTAACGAGCGCCGAGAACATTCCGCGATCGGTCATCAGTCGCACCCAAATGCCAGCGATGACGAGTCCCGAGCCCGCGAGCATTCCGAGATGCAACGAGCGCCAGTACGGGGTGTCCGAGATCGTCCGGAGCTGCGCCGCCGCGTCGCCGCCGAGCATTGGGTGAAATAAGGCTCCGACGCCAAGCAGCGCGGTACCCAGTAGAAGCGCGATCGCCAGCGGGCGAACGAGGCTCGACACTTAGATTCTCCGCGATGAGAGAGCGAACGTCGCGCGAATGACCGGCTCGCCGAAGTTCTCGGCAAGTTATGTATGCGTCGTGACTGGCGCGAGCCGCGGGATCGGTCTGGCGACAGCCGAGGAGCTCAGGCGACGCGGCGCGACGGTCGTCACGCTCGGGCGCGACGCGAGGAGCACGATGGTCTGCAATCTCGCATCGTTGGCGTCGATTCGTGACGCGGCGGCCCGGATCAGTACGCGGTACTCGCGGATCCAATTGCTGATCAACAATGCCGGTGTTCAGCGTCTGCATCGGACGCCGAGCATCGATGGTATTGAAGAGACATTGGCCGTCAATCATCTCGCGCCGTTCCTGCTCACGCACTTGCTATTGCCGAATTTGCGCGCTGGCTCGCCGGCGCGCGTCGTGACGCTGTCCTCTTCACTCGCGCGCTGGGGACGCATCGATTTCGATGATCTTCAGTGTGAGCGGCATTACAACGGCACGCGGGCATATCTGCAGTCGAAGTTGGCGAACATCATGTTCACCGCGTCGCTGGCCGAGCGACTCGAGGGATCCGGCGTTTCGGCGGTGTGTGTCTACCCGGGGCTCGTCGTCACCGACCTGCTGCGCGAGCGGTGGTGGTGGCGGGCGCGCTGGCTCACGCTGCTCTGGCGCGCGCTGTTCCTCACGCCTAACGAGGCAGCCGCCAGAGTCCTCGCGGCGGTAACGACACCGACTTCCGCCACGCGTAGACCGTTCTGCTTCACGTTCGGTGGCCGTTCAGTGCCCGCCCCCGCCGCCGCGACCGATGCCGCCGCGCGTGAACGACTCTGGAAACTCAGCGCTCAGTTAGTCGGCATCGATTTCTGAGGGTGGAGCGTTGCGCGCGCGGTCGAATGCGGCGCGTGCATACGGACGCACGCTCGGCCACTCGCCGCAGTGACGCACGATTTCGGTTCCCCAGCCGCAGCGCAGATCCGACTCGACTTGCTCGAACGACTGATCCGCGTAATCAGGATTTCGCCCGGCGAGATGACCCGCGACGTACGCTGGCCGGACATCATCGTACCGCCGATCAGCCGGACCCACCTGGTTGAAATGGCGACGGAACGCGTCGTCATCGTCTTTCGTCATCGCGTCCGCAATACCGCGACCGGCCCACCAACCACCGACCGCGCCGGCAATCCCGCCGACGACGAGGCCTACCGGCCCACCCACGGCGCCGATCGCCATGCCTCCAGTTGCCCCGAGAAACCCGCCCGCGCTCTCGGCAACAGTTTCAGCGTCGCGCTTCACATGCGGTCGCGAGCCTTCACCGGCTGGCGAACTCTCGGGTTCTGTCAGCGAATAATCCCCTTCCGGATGTTCGTTTATTGACATCGTATTCTCCCTGGTTTCTCTCTTCCCGACGAGCGAAGCGAGTCCAGATAAGACTAGAATCTGCACGCTCCGCGCGCAGATTCCTCGCTTCGCTCGGAAATGACCAGACTCATGAGTGCATTTTGTGGTCCGGGCGACCTCTTCGCTGACGTCTTTCGATGCCTCTTTTCCCTTCCCGGCAGCGCCGTCCTGAATCGTATTATCGAAGCCGACGCGACGACTTCGCGGCTGGTCTCACGATCGCGGCCGGGATTTTCGCCGCGCTCATGCGAGGGGCTCAGTATTGGCTGTTGATCGTACGCGGCGTTAGGCGGCTCGACCCCGCGCGCGGTCTCTGGATGTTCATCTGGGTCGTCGTGAAAGCAGCCTTCGTCGGTGCGGTGATCGGCTTCGCGATTGGTTGGATGCTCGGCTTCCTCTGGGAACACTGGCATCGCCGGCGCCGAGCGCGTCGTGCCACTCTATAATGTGGCGTATGGTGAGACCATAAACTGAAGAGGAAAAATGCGATCCGCCGCGACCACGCCCGACGCCTACCTCGACCAATTACCGCCCGATCGACGCGCGGCGCTCGCCGCCGTACGCGATGTGATTCGCGCCAATCTACCCAACGGGTACGAGGAGGCGATGGGAAGCGGCATGATTGTCTACGGTGTACCCACGACGCGCCTTATCCTGCCCAACAAGCAAGCGCTCTGGTACGCGGCGCTCGGCGCGCAGAAGAATTACAATTCGCTATACCTCATGTCGGTCTACGCCAACAAGACTCAGTTGCAGCGATTGCGCGATGCGTTCGCCAAGGCCGGCAAGAAGCTCGACATGGGGAAATCATGCATCCGTTTCCAGCACGCGGATGATCTCCAGCTCGAGGCGATTGGCCAAGTGATCGCCAGCGTTCCGGTCGAGAAATGGATTTCGATATTCAACGAGTCGCGACGTAAACCGTCGTCCCGCAAAAATGCCTGAGAAAGCCGGCGTCATCGTCGTCGGTGCGGGCATTGCCGGCATCGCCACCGCGTACCACCTCGCCGTCCGCCACCACATCCGGCGTGTCGTTCTCATCGACGAGCGCGAGCCGCTGACGCTCACGAGCGATAAGGGCACGCAGGCCTACCGAAATTGGTGGCCGGGTCCCGACTCCACGATGCTCCGTTACATGACCCGCAGCATCGACATCCTCGAGGAGATCGCGGAAGAGAGCGCGAATGGGTATCGATTGAATCGGCGCGGATACGTCTTCGTGACTGCGGACGACGAAGGCGTCGATCGGCTGCGCACGACCGCACGACAGGTCTCCGCGTTCGGTATGGGCGAGCTGCGGGAGCACACCGGCAACGCCGCCGACTATCGGCCGGCGCCAGGCGAGGGATACGCCGGACAACCAACTGGCGCCGACCTCCTTCCC
>DATEGN010000344.1:0-11181 GCA_035280125.1 Gemmatimonadaceae bacterium
CCCGCCGCGGCGAACGAGCGGAAGAGTTTTACAAGCGGCTGGGATATCGCGAGGTCGGCGTGGTACCCGGATACACGATGGGGCCGGCGGGGGAGCGATACGATAGTACGGCCCTCTATCACCAGCTCTGACGCCTGAACAAACATTCGAGGCTACGGAAGCGGGCTCCGTCATTTTACGGAGCAGAAGACGCGGAATGCGCATGCGTGTTCTTTAATCTCCCGATCTGAGCAGCCTCGTTTGGCCGAGGATGCCAATTATTAAAGAATTCCAATAATTCTCGCTTTCCGAATGCCTTGACACCGCCCGCGACGACATCGAATGTTTGCGGCTCGGAACGAATCGATGGCGGCGAGATTATTGTCGATGCCGCCTGCCTCCATGCACCGGGTACTCACATCGTCCTTGCCGCCCGAACGACCGCGTGACGCCCTCCACGCGCAAACGCCGCCGGCCTCGCCGCCCAGGCAACGGCCGCACTCGGGCCTTTCCACACCGCGCTGGTGCGGCGACCGAAGGCCCGCGCTATCAGCAAGTCGCAAATGAGCTGATCGACAGCATCGGCGGCGGCATTTACCCAGTCGGCGCGCTGCTGCCCACGGAGATGGAGTTGTGTGAGCAATATCAAATCAGCCGATCGACGGTCCGCGAGGCGCTCCGGAAGCTGCGCGATAGCGGGCTGATCGCGCGCCGCCGCCGCGTCGGAACAACAGTGGTCTCGCGCGTCCCCTCCGCGAGCTATCGCCAGCCGACGAACTCGATCAGCGACTTGTTACAGTACGCCCACGACACGCGCGTCGAGGTTCTTGCCAAAAAGCGAATTGCGTGCGACGACGCACTCGCGGAGCAACTCGAGTGTCGCATCGGACGCGCATGGCTTCGCATCGAGAGCCTGCGCACGATTCCGGACGCCGCGACTCCCGTCTGTGTGACGACGGCCTACCTCGATGCGCGGCTGCCGAACCTCGAGCGCAACCGCGAGGGCATCGACGGACCAATCTCGGCGATGCTCGAGCGCACGTACGGCGTCCGCATTGCGCGCGTCGAGCAAAGCATTCAGGCGATCGCGTTGAACAAGCGTCAAGCCAAGCTGCTGAAGGCGCGCGCGGGCAGTCCCGCGCTGCTCGCCACGCGACGCTACTACCGCGAAGACGGCAGCCTCGTCGAGCTGTCCAGCGCCATTCACCCGAGTGATCGGTTCACGTACGTCACGAGTTTGGTGCGCTAACGATCGTGCGCGGCAAGGGTTCGTACGACTTTGCCCGAATCATCGAGAAACTCGATGCGGGCATCGCCGGCCGAGTCCACGACCATCCGCAGCCGAGGTCGTGAATGCGCGTCGGCAAGCACCACGGTAGCGATCTTGTCGGCCTGTTTCCCGACAAAAACGCGTTGCGCACCGCCAAGGCCTAGCTTCATCGCACTATCGCGAAGGACTGCCATGCGCCGCGTCTTCTCCGGTCCGTCGCTCATCAGCTTGATGGGTTCGACCATGTCTGCGAGCACCGTGATTGACTGATTGGGGCGATCCCATACGCGCAAGCCCGCCGTACGGCGTCCATCCTGCTCATCGTACGTCACGCCGACCGTCTGGTCCTGCCCGTATTGATCGAACAGCAACCCCGCGTTCGCACTGGTGTGACCATCCTGCGTTCGGCCGCTGAATCCCATTCCGCCGTTCTCGTTGCCTTCGTCGTTGTAGAAGATCATCCCCGCTTCGTTCCGACCACTGCGGTGATAGGTCTTGCCGTTGATGATCACGTCCGGCGCGCGTTCGGCATTCGAGATCACGAGCCGCGGAGTGCCGTTAGGCGAGATGACGTTGATCCGCTCGACGTCGATCTCGTCGAACCGCGGCTTCCTCGCGGCGTGGGTGAAGGCGACGACGCCGGCGAGTCCAAAGAGCGTCGAGCCGATCAGATAAGCGCGCGACGCGATGCGGCGAAGAGTGGCGTGTGAGAAGGATGAAGTCATGGCAATGGAAAATGAGAGGTGGATCAGATTACCAATCCGCAGCGCCAAGTCTAATTTGTCGTATTATGTCGAACTTGCGATGCACCATTGTGGCTCTCTCGTCGATCGCGATCGCTGCCTGTCAAACGCCGCGCGTCGCGACAGCCCCATCACCAGTCTCCTCGCGCGACGCCCATCCGACGAGCCGCTCCCTACAGATGATCGTCGTCGTCACCGATGACTGGAGCGCTGTTCCGGGCGTGATGCGTCGCTACGTTCGGGATGGCGTTCGTTCGAGCTGGCGCGCGGTTGGTGAAGAGGTGCCCGTCGTCGTTGGGTCAGCTGGACTGGGTTGGGGTGATGGTTTGCATGGAATGGGCAGTCCGGGAGAGCCTGGACCGATTAAGCACGAAGGCGATCGGCGCTCCCCAGCCGGCGTTTTTCGTTTGAGCTCCGCCTTCGGCTACGCGCCGAAGGATTCCATGGCGTGGATCAAGCTGCCGTACGCCCAGGCGACGGACGCCTACAAATGCGTCGATGATTCGGCATCCGTCCACTACAATCAGATGCTGATGAGCCCAGGCGGTTCGGCGATCGACTGGCACAGCGCCGAAGACATGCATCGCCGCGACTCCCTGTACAGTCTTGGCATCGTTGTCGAGCACAACGCCAATGGGCGCGAAATTGGTGGAGGTTCTTGCATCTTTCTCCACATCTGGCCAGGGTCCGATGGCAGCACTGTTGGTTGCACCGCATTCGCGTCGGACGCGATGAAAGAGCTCCTGGCTTGGCTCGATCCCGATGCGCTGCCGGCGCTCGTGCAACTACCACGGAGCGAGTACGACAAGCTTCGCGTCGCGTGGGCGCTGCCGTGACGTGTAGTATTCCACGCATGTCGATTCCTGCAATCATCGAACAGCGCCGCTCGACAAAAAAGTTCACCGGCCGCGCCATTACGCGAGCGGAGATCGAGATGCTCCTCGACGCTGCCATCCTTGCGCCGAATCACCGCCTCACTCAGCCGTGGCGTTTTTACGTTCTTGGTCCCGAGTCGCGTTACGCATACGGCTTGGCTCTCGGGGAGCGCAAGGCGCGAAAGCAGCCAGACCCGGAGGCTGCACGCGCTCTTCGCGAAACGGTCGCCACCGAGCATCGTAACCTGCCCTGCATGATCGCGGTCTCCGTTGTCCAGAGTGAGAATGCCGAGACGCGCGAGGAGGACTACGCCGCCGCGATGATGGCGATCGAGAATCTCGCGCTGTCGGCCGTCGCACTTGGACTCGGTACGCACATCAAGACTGGCGGCGTGATGGGCGACGCGGCCGCGCGCGAGGCCGCGGGTGTTGGGGACGCGGAGCGAATCGTCGCCATCGTCAACGTCGGCGAGCCGGCGGAGCAGGTATCCGCGCGGAAGCGAGAGCCGGCGACGTCGTTCACGATCTGGCGTCCCTGATCTGTCCACTTCGACACGCAACACATACTGTTGAGCGTCTTGGTATCAAGCGCGCGACGATGCGCGACAGAAGGCCGCCGTGCAAATGCGGGGCGCATAGCAGCCGTCCGCACCGGGCGCACGCTCCGCCATACACCGGGTCGAAGAGCAGGCGGCACTGTTCGCAGCGGCCGAGTTGGGCTGAGGGCTTGAATATCGCCATGGCTCGTATCCATACGTGGGAGCAATGAAAAAGCCAACACGGAGTGTGGGTCCGCGTGTGCGGATTCTCTCGGGATCAGCCATTGCGATCGGGCCCGGAAAGGCGGATTTGCTGCAGGCAATCGACGAAACGGGTTCGATTTCCGCCGCCGCGCGTCGCATGCGCATGAGCTATCGCCGAGCCTGGCTTCTGGTGCAAACCATGAATGAGTGCTTTCGGCAGCCACTCGTGGAGGCAGAGAAGGGCGGCACCTCGGGTGGCGGGGCTCGCTTGACGTCGACGGGTCGTGAGGTGCTCGCCGAGTATCGCACGATGGCCGAGAGCGTGGTCGACCGCTTCGGCCCATACCTCCGAGATCGAACGATCGCCGCTCGGCGGCGCAGTCGCTCTCGGTAACGACGGAGTGGGAGGGGCTGCGATTTGAACGAGATGCGATATATTCGCGTCGGTACATCGCTCCCGTGACGACCACCTCGATCCAGCCGCGCATGTGCTCCAACCGCGTTACCTCACTTGCTGCACTGGCCTGCATGACGCTCGCGCTGAGCACCGCGGCACGCGCACAAACCGTGGACGCCTCGATGCTCGGAAGTGTTCGCGACAGCGCCGGCGCTGCTCTCGCCGGAGTCACCGTCATGGCGCGCAATACGATGACCGGTGTCCAGTCGACAATCGAGACCACGGCGAAAGGGAGATTCGCATTCTTGCAACTTCCTCTGGGCGGTCCCTACACGATCACCGCGCGACGCCTCGGCTATCGACCCACGACGCGTTCGGGATATGTGCTCACGCTCGGCACCCGGGTCGTCGTCGACATCGTGCTCGGCGTCGCGCCCACGGAGCTGGAACCCATCGTGGTTGCCGGTACCAGCGAAGAACGCCGCTCGCCGAGTATGGGCGCGAACTATCGCGTCAGCAGCGAGCAGATCGAAGCCGTACCCGCGGTCAATCGCAACTTCACCGATCTCGCCACGCTTGCGCCCACCACGGGGGTCCAGGGCGCCCTCCTCGGGCAACGATGGACGTCAACCGACATCCGCATCGATGGCGTCCAAGCGCGCAACATGCTCCGTGCCGGCGAGTTCGGAGCGGGTCCGTTCACGTTATCGATGGAGGCCATTCGCGAGTTCGAGGTCTCCAGTGCCGTGTACGATGTCACGCAAGGCCGTCAGGGTGGCGGCACCGTACGGGCGGCGACGAAAGCCGGGACCAATGAATGGACGGGATCGACCTTCGCCTATTACCGAGGCAGCGAGTTGACGCCGCCCACCGATTTCCAGGCGCGAACGCGTAGCCAGCGACAGTTCTCGGCGGTGCAGTGGGGAGGCAGCTTTGGCGGGCCGATCGTGCGAGACCGCGCGCATGTCTTCGTCGCCCTGGACCGCTGGGACTCGAACGAGCCGCTGTTCTCGGGCCTCGTGCAGACCCCCACCGACGAGCTCTCGTCCGGCGTCGCGCGCGACTCGCTGACCCGTTTGATTCACATTCTTGCAACAAACTACGAGCTCGACACGACGCGATCGCAGATCGGACGACTGGATCGGCGGCCGGTCGCGAACACGGCGTTCGGCCGCATCGATTGGGCGCTCACTGGCCAACAGCGCCTCACGTTGACGAATGATTTCACGCTGTGGGATAGCCCGCTCAGCGGAGGCGTGGATCAGCCGATCACGCTGTTCGACGGCCGCTCGAACTACCGGACCGTGGAGAACCTCACTCAGGCCGCGCTGCACTCGACCATCGCCTCCGGGCTCCAGAATGAGCTGCAACTTGGTCTCTCCTCATCCAATCGTCGGCTCACGCCGAACAGTCTCGCACCGCGCGGATTCGTGCGCATTCAATCCACGTTGTCGGACGGAAGCCACGGGGACATCCGTGTTCAGTTCGGGGGAAATCGGCTGGCTCCCGACGATAGCCGCGAGACGGGGCTGCAGCTGATCGATCACGCCTACGCGCAGCGGGGCAACGTGCTCTGGACGATCGGAACTGACAACACGCTGACGCGCTTGACGACGTACATTGCCGAATCGCAGAGCGGATTGTTCGAGTTCAATTCGTTGAGCGACCTCGAGGCGTTGCGGCCCTTTCGGTACAGCCGCACGTTGCCGCTCGAGGAAGCACAGCCGACAACGCACCAGAGTGTCGCCGAGCTGGGCGCTTTTGCCCAAGGTGAGTGGCGGCCGAGTCTTCGCCTAACGGCCATGTTCGGCGTACGCTGGGATGGTACGGCCTTCCTCTCGGCTCCCGCACGTAACGCGCTTGTTGAGCAAACGCTCGGCGAGCGTACCGATCGCCGGCCAACCGACTGGACCAAGCTGCAGCCGCGCGGCCAGATCACCTGGGATGTCACCGGCATCGGGCGCGACCTCGTGCGCATTGGTGCTGGACGCTTCACTGCTCAGGCGCCCTACTATATCCAGCATAATCAGCTGCTCAACGACGGCTCGCGAATCGCCGACATCACGCTCACTGGTGCGGCCGTTCCCGTTCCCGACTACGCGTCATATCGAGGCGATCCATCGACGAATCCGGGTTTGCCCTCCGGTGCCGCGGCGCCGGCGCCCTACGTCAATCTCGTCGATCCCAACTTCCGACTCCCAAGCATCTGGAAGGCGAGCGGTTCGTATCGCCGGCGCCTCGGCGATCGTTGGACGCTCACGGGCACCATGCTCTATACCCGGACGACCGATGACTACATGTACGTCGATCGAAACCTGCGGGCGACGCCGGCATTCACACTCGGCAACGAGGATGATCGGGCCGTCTTCGTACCCGCCGCGACGATCGATGCACAAGGCAGAACCCTGAATGCGAATGCGCTGGCGTCATCCAGTCTCGGTCGCGTGCTCGAGCTCACGAATAGCGGAGACGGAACGGAATACGCCGAGATTGTCGAGGGCACCGTCTCCCTGCCGCGCGGTGCTCTGCTGACCGCGTCGTATACGCATAACGAGTCGTTCGATAACACCACGTTCGGTTGCTGTCTGGCGCGAACGGCAACGACCTACACGGCGATCAAGAGCGATCCGCGCGATCTTTCCGGATCGTGGGGGCCGTCGGACACCGATTTTCGGCACAAGCTCGTGATTGCGGGCTCCTTCCCACTTCGGTGGGGGATTCTCCTTGGCGGCCGCTATGTCGGCACGAACGGCCGTCCATTCTCCGCTGTCGTCAACGGCGACATCAACGGCGACGAGGCAAATGGCAACGACCTCGCGTTCATCTTCGACCCGAACGATCCGTCGACGCCGGCAGCGGTCGCCGCATCGATGCGCAAGGTTCTCGACAATCCGCACAATGTCGCGCGGGACTATCTGCGTGCCAACCTCGGTCACATCGCGTCGCGCAACGGAGCCTTCGCGCCCTGGGTCCAGCGCATCGATGCCCGCTTCGCAAAGACCATCAAGACGATGAAGGGCCAATCAGCCGAGATCGGCCTCGATGTCTTCAACGTTGAAAACTTGATCAATCATCGGTGGGGAGCGGAATACGATCTCCCCGTCGGCATCTCGAATCAGAATCCCGTCGTCCAGCGCGTTCCGCTGCTGAACGTCGTCGGCTTCAATCAGACAACGCAGCAGTACGTGTACACGGTGAACGAGAACTTCGGCGTCCTGCAGAAGACCGGCAATCCGTACCAGATCCAGCTGTTCGTTCGTTACGGCTTCTGACCCCAACGATGAGAGTCGATGAGAGCGCATCTTAACGGCACACCAACTGATTCGGTGCAACGGTTTGTCGATGACGTGACGGTTGCGCGAAACGCAGGGTGATTCATGCGGAGCATGCGCGTTGTGCTCCGACTTTCACCCTCGTCTGGAGGAGGCTATGTCACGTTTCCTTGTCAGCTCCGCCGTTGTCGCATTCCTCGCCTTCGTTCCCGCACACCGCGCGCATGCGCAGGCAGCGCAGGCGCCGGCTCGCGCACAAGGCGCCGCGCGCCGAGAGCGCAACGAGCAGCATCCGCGCATTCATGCCGCGATCAAGGAGCTCGAGGAGGCGAAGAAGGAGCTCCAGGCCGCACCGCACGACTTCGGTGGCCATCGCGCCGACGCCGTCCAGGCCGTTGACAAGGCGCTCGAGCAGCTGCGCCTTGCGTTGCAGTACGACAAGAAATAGCCGCTCACCGCGCCGCGATCGCGCGCAAGACAGCGGGCTCTTTCACGATGAATCGTGAGCGGCCCGTGCGCGCGATCGCGCCGGCACCCACGAGGGACCGGATCGCACGAACAACGACTTCGCGGGCCGTCCCGAGCTCGCGTGCCAGAGCCTCCTGCGACATCCCGAGGGTGAAGTCGTCGCCTAACGACTCGGCGCGCGTCAGCAGATAATCCGCGACGCGCGCCGTGATGGTCGTCGCCGTGAGCTCGTCGATGCGACCGAGCAACGAAAGCGCGCGCGCGGCCAGGCGCCGCAACGCGCATCGAGCAAATGCTGAATCGTCCCGAAGCAAGCGCTCGACGACGGTCGCTGGCACATAGAGGCATTGCGTTGGCGCGGCTGCCCGCGCGGTGGCGGGGAAGGGGCCCCCACCGAACACTGGAATCTCGCCCAGCACGCCGCCGGCGCCTTCGGTATGAAGGAACGCCGAGCTGCTCGTGCGCTCTCGCGTGACGTGGACACGGCCGCTGAGTATCAGGTACAACGCGTGAGCGGGATCACCCGCGCGGAACAACGTCGCACCCTTCGCATAGCGGCGCTCCTGTCCGCCGCGCACAATGCGCGCGATCGTCGCATCGGGCAGCTCGTCGAGCGCGGGCATTGACGAGCGAAGCTGCTCAACGGTGATCACGGCCCCTCCGAGTTGGGACTGCGGTTCCAGCGCCGAAAACGCTCACCGACCATCTTGAGCCAAGACAGTTGATCGCACCCGAACTCGCGAGGGGAGCTCATGAAACCGCTATGGGTCACAGGGATGGTGCTCGTCACATTGACGTCGAGTCTCTCGGCGCAGCAGCACGCGCATGCGGCGCATGATAGCGCGTTTGCGGCGATGCAGGAACGCGGAAAGGCCGTGATGGGTGTCGATCAGCATACGTCGACGCACCACTTCGATGCGTTGTCTGATGGCGGCCGCATCGAGCTCCAGCGTGATCTGCCCGATTCCGTGGGCGTGGCTCGAATCAGGGCGCACCTCCGTGAGATCGCGGTCGCCTTCAAGGCCGGCGACTTCTCGCAACCGGCGACCGTACACATGCAGGATGTTCCTGGCGCCAAGGTTATGGCGGCAAAGCGTGCAGTCATCAATTACGACACCCATGACCTTCCGCGCGGCGCCGAGCTCTGGATTCGCACTCGCGATCCGGACGCTGTGCGCGCGATTCATGACTTCATGGCGTTTCAGCGACGGGAGCATCATGCCTCGGGCACGCGGTAACGGCCGATTCGAGAGGGCCCAATCTGTCCTCCAACCCTTCAGCCGGTTGCATTGTCTATCTCCGTAGCTGCTCCCCGGGGATTACCCGGGGAATAACCACCGGTGAAGACAATGGACAACGAGCTCCCCCTCCTCAAAGGAACGGTCGACATGCTCGTGCTGAAGGCCCTCAGCTGGGGACCGATGCACGGCTTTGGCATTTCCCAGTGGCTCGAGTCGCGTACCGACGGCAGTCTTGGGCTCGACGACAGTTCGATGTATCAAGTGCTCCATCGCCTCGAGGAGCGCGGCTTCGTCAACGCCAAGTGGCAGCTCACCGACAACAATCGCCGCGCGCGGTTCTACACGCTCAGCACCGCCGGTCGAGCGCAGCTCAAGGCGCAGACCGCGATCTGGATTCGCTACAGTGAGGTCGTGACGGTGCTGCTCACGAGTCGTACGCGCTTCGCATGACGCCGCGCGTCTTTCGCATTCGCCGCGATTCCGGCGCTTCGCTCGAAGCCGAGGTTCGCGAAGAGATCGAGACTCACGTCGCGATGTGGACCGATCATCTCGTGGCCGGCGGCATGTCTCGCGAGGCCGCGGAGCGCGCCGCCCGGGCACGATTCGGGTCCTTCGACACCGCGCTCGGCACGCTCTACACGTCGGCGCGCCGACGGGAGCATCGCATGCTGCGACACGAATGGTGGAGCATGGTGAGCCATGACCTGGTGTTCGCTTTGCGTCAGGCGCGCCGTCAACCGGTGTTCACCATCGTCTCGCTGCTCACCTTTGCGCTCGGCATCGGTGCGAACACGGCAATGTTCAGTGTCGTGCGCGGTGTGTTGCTGCGACCGTTGCCATTTCGTGATCCCGCGCGCCTCGCCGCGATCTGGCCGACACGTGCGATCTCGAACGCCGAGCTGCTTTTCATGCAGCGGCAATCCCGCAGCTTTGAGTCGGTCGCGGCGATCAGTTTAGGCTGGGGGGTCGCCATGACTGGAGCTGGCGAACCGAGACAGCTCCACGCTGCGCGCACCTCCGTCAATTTCTTCAACACACTCGGCGTTCGGCCATTGCTCGGCCGAACCTTCGCGCCTAACGAATCAGAGCGCGGTGCGTGGGACGTGGTGGTTCTCAGTCACGAGCTCTGGACGACCCATTTCGGCGCCGACTCGACCGTCCTCGCGCGCGTGGTCGACATGGATGGCCGTCCGACGCGCATCATCGGCGTCATGCCAGCCGGCTTCGAGGCACTCCAGGCGGGAGTGGAAGCGTGGATGCCACTGCAAATCGACGCCGGTTCGCCGTTTCACACGGGCGGTTTGTCCGTCGCCATCGGACGCATTGCGCCCGGCGGCAGCTTCGCTTCGGCGACGTCGGAGCTCGCGGCACTCGCGCCCCGGATGCGCGAAGCGTTCGCGTACACCGACGACTACGCTCGTGGCGCCACCGTCATCGGTCTTCAGCAGAGTCTCGTCGGCGATGTCCGGCGCTCGCTGTTCGTGTTGCTCGGTGCAGTGGGACTTTTGGTGCTCATCGCGGTGGCGAACGTTGGCAACCTCATGCTGGCTCACGCATCGGGACGTCGCCGAGAGCTTGCCGTTCGGCGCGCTCTTGGCGCATCGCAGGCACAAATCGCCAGGCAGCTCCTCGTCCAGAGCCTAACGATTGCCGCGGGCGGCGGCGCATTGGGAATCCTGGCGGGTGGCTTCGGGTCGCGCTTGCTGAGGGCAAGTCTGCCTTCGACGCTGCCGATGCGCTCGGCCGTGACGGTGGATTGGAGCGTGCTCGCGGTGTGCAGCATCGTGACGATCGGGGCTGGGCTCTGCTTCGGCATTGGTCCCGCGTTGCTCGCCTCGCGCGTCGATCCTGATGGCGCATTACGCGCGGGAGCGGCGGAATCGAGTAGTCGCGCGCACTCGGTCATGCGTGAGTCGCTGGTCGTCGTCGAGGTCGTGCTCGCCGTCGTGCTGGTCGTCGGCGCCGGGTTGATGAGCGAGACACTCTGGCGTTTGAATCGCGTCGACATCGGCTTCGATCCGCGGAACGTTCTGACTTTTTTAATCCAACCGACGAGCGGTCAAATCAAGTCGCCCGAGCAGCAGATCGCCTATTTCGATGAAGTGACTCGCCGCGTGGCGGCCATTTCGGGCGTGCGCAGCGTCGGCGCGGCGCAGCACCTTCCGCTCACGGGCTTCAACTGGCGTGGAAGCC
>DATEGN010000345.1:0-3321 GCA_035280125.1 Gemmatimonadaceae bacterium
TCACACTAGCGGTTACCACGAAGCACGCGAATTGCAGCACCGCCTTCGAGCGGCTAGACGGCCGCTCGCGCTCGCCCCAACAACAAGGTCCGCCCCATGCCTCCGCGGCACATTATTGTCATCGGCGCATCCGCGGGGGGCGTTGAATCCCTAACGAAGCTCGTTCGCAACCTTCCCAGCGATATCCCCGCGGCCGTCTTCGTCACCATTCACTTTCCACCGACCGGCACGAGCGCACTCGCGCGCATACTCAAGCGCGTAGGCTTGTTAACACCAGTTCAGGCGACGGACCACATCCAAATCGAGGAAGGCCACATCTACGTGGCGCCGCCCGATCATCACTTGCTTGTTTTCCGCGACCACATGCGATTGTATCGGGGACCGCGTGAAAACGGCAATCGGCCTGCAATCGATCCGATGTTTCGCAGTGCCGCCCTCGCGTACGGCGCCCGCGTGATCGGCGTCGTTTTGAGTGGTAACTTGGACGATGGAACCTCAGGTCTTCTTGCCATCAAACGTCGCGGTGGCATCGCTGTTGTTCAGGATCCAGAAGATGCCATGTTTTCCTCGATGCCCCAGAGCGCGGTCGACCATGTCGACGTTGACTATGTGGTGAAGTTGGATCGCCTCCCGGCCTTGCTCGAGGAACTCGCCAAACGACCACCGATCGCGGGGGAAATCGTGCCTTCAGACGACGCGCGAAAGGAAACGGAGAACTCGGAGCTCGATCTGGCTCGCATCGAGGATGCCGAGGAGCATCCGGGTGTGCTCGCCCCGTTCGGTTGTCCCGATTGCGGCGGCACGCTTTGGGAGTTGCGAGAGGGAAACCTGGTCAGATTTCGTTGTCGCGTGGGCCACGCGTGGACGTCGGAGGCGCTGCTCGCGAGTCAATAGCAGGGACTCTCGACGCCGCGCCTTGGACCGCACTGCGCGCCCTGGAAGAGAGTGCATCGCTCAGCCAGCAGCTGGCGGAACGCGCGCAGTCGCGGGGCAACGAGCGCGTCGCCCAGCGGTTAACCGACAACGCCACTCTGACGATGCGACGTGCAGACATCATTCGCGAGGTGCTATTGGCCGAGCGCGAAGTGGTGCCTCGACGAGGACGAAATCGTTCAGACGGCGCGACATGCCGCGGCGCGATCGGCGCGCCAGCGCGAGGGCACCTCCCGTCGCGACTGAGGCCCGCACTACCGGGCGGCGAACGCTCGGCTCATATTGCGCGACGTACGCCCCTTGACTCGTGCAGCCGTGAGAGAGCCGAATGTCATCGCGCACGCCCGCCGGTCTCTCCGCACTGATCGATTATCTGAAGCGCAGTCGCGGCTTTGACTTCACCGGCTACAAACCAGCCAGCCTCGAAAGACGCATCCACAAACGGATGCTTGCCGTCGGCGTGCGTGAGTACCCGGATTACGTCGATTACCTAGAGGTACATCCGGAAGAGTTTGAGATTCTCTTCAACACCATTCTCATCAACGTCACGGCGTTCTTTCGTGACGGGGGTTCGTGGGAATTCCTGGCCGAACGCATCATCCCGGCGATTCTCGAGCGCAAACCCGACGATGCATCGATTCGAGTTTGGAGTGCCGGCTGCGCGAGCGGCGAAGAGGCCTACACTCTCGCGATGATGCTCGCCGAAGCAATGGGCCCACAAGGATACAAAGAACGCGTCAAGATCTACGCGACGGATATCGACGAGGAAGCGCTCGCGCGCGCTCGTCAGGCAACCTACGACGCGCGTGAGATTGCCGGAGTTCCTCAGCAACTGCTCACGACTTACTTCGAGCCGATAAGCAAGAGCTACGCGTTCCGCAAAGACCTCCGGCGCAACGTCATCTTCGGTCGGCACGACTTGATTCAGGATGCGCCGATCTCGCGCGTCGATCTCCTGGTGTGCCGCAATACGTTGATGTACTTCAACGCGGAGACGCAGACGCGGATCCTCACCCGCTTTCACTTTGCGCTAAACGATGGCGGCGTGCTCTTCCTCGGACGTGCCGAAACGCTTCTGACGCATGCCAACACGTTCGCGCCACTCGATCTCCGTCGGCGCATCTCGACGAAGGTGCCGCGAGCGAGCCTGAATTTACGCGACCGGCTGCTCCTGATCGCGCAGAACGGGCAGGGTGAGGAAGGAGGAAATGGCGTCGACTTGCAGATGCGGTTGCGCGAATCCGCGCTCGACGCTGCGCCGATCGCCCAGCTCGTCGTGGACGTGAATGGTTCACTCGTTCTCGCAAACGAGCGTGCACGCTCACTGTTCTCTCTTTCGTCGGCTGACCTCGGCCGTCCGATTCAGGATCTCAAGATCTCGTACCGACCGGTCGAGATCCGCTCGTGCATCGACCAGGCATACACCGAGCGCTTGCCCATTCTCCTGCGCGACGTCGAATGGCACGCACCGGGTGGCGAGACACGCTGGCTGGACGTTCAGGTTGTTCCGCTCATTGACAACTCGGGCGCCGTGATGGGCGCGGCCATCGCGTTCGCCGACGTCAGCGCCGCCAAACGATTGCAGCGCGAGTTGGAGCACGCCAATCAGGAGCTCGAGACGGCCTACGAAGAGCTTCAGTCGACAAACGAAGAGCTGGAGACCACGAACGAGGAGTTGCAGTCCACCGTGGAGGAGCTCGAGACGACGAACGAGGAACTGCAATCCACGAATGAGGAACTGGAGACGATGAACGAAGAGCTCCAGTCCACGAACGAAGAGCTACAGACCATCAATGAAGAGCTGAGACAGCGGAGCGAGGAGCTGAACAGCGTCAACGCGTTTCTTGAGAGTATACTCACGAGTCTAAGGGGTGGGGTGGTCGTCGTCGATGCCGAGCTCAAGGTCCTCGTCTGGAATGACAATGCCGACGACCTGTGGGGACTGCGCGCCGACGAGGCGGTCGGTCGCAATCTGTTGGGCCTCGATATTGGACTTCCGGTCGAGCGTCTCAAGCAGCCCATGCGAGACTGCCTGAACGGCAACCGTCAATTCATCGAGTTGCAGGTTGACGCAAGCAACCGAAAAGGGCGCTCCATCAACTGTCGCGTAACGTGCTCGCCACTTCTCGGCGCGCAGCACGACATGCGTGGCGTCATTGTTATGATGGAAGATCTGGACGCCCAGGAAACTTCTGAGCCGCGTCGCGACGGCCGGGTGAAGCGTGAGACCGAGCCACGTGGTTGAGGAAAATCTCCCATGAGGATTCGGTCCAAGGACTCGCACAGCCTTTACGCGCGACTTCTCGACATCAATCGGCTGGCTTTCTCGGAGGCGCACTACGAGGTTGCGTACCACGCGCTCGCCGCGGCTCTGCACTCGGCATCCGA
>DATEGN010000346.1:0-8738 GCA_035280125.1 Gemmatimonadaceae bacterium
TTCGAAAGCGCGGTTCGAGCTCGCCGATCGCGGAGAGCATCCGCAATAAATCGGGAGCTGACCATCGAGAACGTCGCTCTACCAGTTGCTCGCGCACGCGCTCGGGCAATTCCGTGAGATCACCGCCGAGCAGAATCGCGAGCTGCGCGCGCAGCATGTCGGCGAGACCACTCAGGAAGAGACCGAAGTCGATTCCGGAATCGGCGAGGCGTCCCACGAACGTGAAGACGTCACCGGCACGGCGATCGAGAATGAGATCGAGCAGGCCAAGAAACTCGTCTTCGGGAACCAGCCCAAGCGCATCGCGCACGCGTTCCGCGGTCACCCGGCCGTCGCCCATCGCGAGGGCCTGATCCGTCAGGCTCAAGGCATCGCGCATCGAGCCATCGGCAGCGCGTGCGATCATCGCGAGCGCCTGAGGCTCGGCGTCGATGGATTCGTTCGCGAGTACCGTGACGAGTCGATCCTTGATCTCGCCGGGGCCAATTCGCTTGAAGTCGAATCGTTGGAGACGACTCAGCACCGGCGCGGCCGACTGAGCGATCTTCTGCGGCTCGGTCGTCGCAAAGACAAAGACGACGCGCGGGGGCGGCTCCTCGAGAATCTTGAGGAGCGCATTCCATGCCTCACGAGTGAGCATGTGCGCCTCGTCGACGATGTAGACCTTATACCGTTCGTCGCCCGAGGGCGCGTACATCGCGCGCTCGCGCAACTCGCGTGCGTCGTCAACGCCGCGATTCGACGCGGCGTCGATTTCGACGACGTCGAGACTCGATGCGCCGCTCCAGATTCGCTCGCACGAGACGCAAATGCCGCACGGCTCGCCATCCTCGCCGCGGTGCTCGCAATTCAGGGCCATCGCGAGCACGCGCGCGAGGGTCGTTTTGCCGACACCGCGCGGCCCGCAGAGGAGATAGCCATGGGCGACGCGTCCACGCGCAATCGCCCCCTTCAGCGTCGCCGACACATGCGACTGCACGGCCACGTCACTGAAGCGTTTCGGGCGGTATTTGCGAGCGAGAGCGATCATCGGTGGGGACCGGGGACGGGAACGGGGGACGGACTGGGAACGTATCCCATCCACCTTTGCCTGTTCCCCGCAAATGTACTTCGCAGAGCGGAACTCGACCAAAAAAAACTCGCGCGGGGATGTCGCTCGATGAGCAATCATCCCCGCGCGAATGCCCCAGGCCGACCGAAGCGACAAGAGACACTTCATGCCGCTGCTACCTTCGGGGTCCTGACGGAGTTAGAAGGCTCTCGCCCTCCGGGACCTGGGACGACAGAAGTATAGCCCGTGCAGCACGCAATTACCAGCTACCAGCAAGCGCCCGCCTCGCTGCCATCACGCCGTGATACTGCGCTTCCTCGAACAGTGACAGACCACTCTGATCGGAATGCGCATGAAGGAATCGCGGCAGCGGCGTCGGTCGCGCGCGTTCCGCTACGGACAGGAATCCCATCGTTGGGCGAATCATCGCGTGGCCGAGTCGTAAGACGTCGATGCGCGAGACACAATCGCGAATATCAGGATGCGCCCGTGCGAGATCGTTCAGGATGTCGTCGCGCCAGTACGACCAATCGCGAGTAGCGAGCTCCTGTCGTCCTTTTTCCGGCGTGAGATCCGCGAACGAGCGGTAGTACGTCCACACCGTCCGCTCCTGAACGGTGCGCAGCGACTGGTGCGTCGCGACGACGTAGCCGAGCCCCGGCGAATCGTAGATCACGTTGTCCCAGGCGGGTTCGATGCCTCGCTCGGCGGGCCAACGATCGAGCGTGAGGTTCGCGGTGAGCCACGGTGAATAGACGAAACCCGTGCGGCGGCGCTCGTTCCGTAGCTCGTCGACTATGTACGGTACGACGAATGCCGGCGCGGCCCAGATGACGAGATCCACGTCATACTCTGTGCTTGGCGTCGTTAGGCGCCACCGCGCGCCTTCGCGCCGCCCTCGGATCACGGGCGCGTTCGTCTCGATGTACGCACCGAGCTTGGCGATGAGCCGCTTCGCGATCCAGCCATTCCCTTCCGGCCAGGTCAGCGGTCCGTCCTCATTAGGCTCGCGGGACGCGAAGTAGTGGATTCCCGCCCATGCCGACGTCTCACGCAGCGACGCACCGTAGTCATCCCGACACGCATACTCGGCGTACCAACGCAGCCGCGACGACGAGAAGCCCTGCTCCTGCAACCACGCCTCCATGGAGAGACGGTCGAGTGGCGACGACGCGGGTCGGCCCAGCGCGCTCGGAATCGTGAACTCACCAGACGAGCGATGCGCGTCGATGAGCTCAGCGAAGCGGCGAAACTCGCTCCGGTCCTTCGCGGACATTGCGAACTCTGGCTCGATACCCGAGTGCCACTCGCCGTACAGGAACAGGCGCTCTTCCGGGGAGAAGCACAGGAATCGTTCCTCCCATTCACCGTTGTGCAGAACGCCAAGCTCCTCGAAGAGCTCGCGAACAAGTGTCGCGCGCGGGCCGGGCACTGGCACGTAGTGCGCTGCCCACGGATACGCCGAGATCTCGTTCTCACCATAGCGAGCATTCCCGCCCGCGATTGGCGCGAGCTCGAGGACGAGAAAATCGCGCATGCCGCTGCGCTCGAGCTCCCACGCCGCGGAGAGGCCCGCGATCCCGCCGCCGATGATTGCGACCTGTACGCGTCGCCGGTCGCGCGGTGCGGAGGTGTCGACGCCATCCCGAAGAGAGTGCCCAAGTGTCATGCCGTCGTCGACGAATCCGCCGGCGATCGGCCGCGGGGCCTTTTTTGTTAGGCGCACGAGCGCCGGGCCACCGATCAGCCCAGCGATGAAGTCGCGTCGAGTGATCGCCACGGCGCTACCGGTTGATCGCCTCGAACTCTTTTTCGTAATAACGAACGAGCACCTGGTCGTTCAGTCGGTTGGCCTCGACGGCAACCGCCTGCATGTCGAGGGGAAACGCGAAGAGCTGCGCGATGTCGCCCGCCGCCAGAAAGCGAAGCCGATCGGGCAATGTCGATGGTGGGCTGTACGTCGGCGCGTCCGCGCCTGCAGCGAGTGTGAACCCCCACTCCCCGAACGACGGGACGTAGACGTGGTACGGATAGGTTCGCAAGCCCGCTCGCTTGAGCGTTTCGACAATCGACCAGAACGATTGCCGCGCGAAGAGCGGTGAGGTGCTTTGCACGACGAACAAGCCGCTGCGATTGACGTGTCGCTCGAGCGCGCGGTAGAATGCTGTCGTGTAGAGTTTCCCCACGGCATAATTGTTCGGGTCGGGAAAATCCACGACGACAAAGTCGAACATGTCCGCGTTCTGGTCCAACCAGACAAACGCGTCGGCATTAATGACGTGAACTTTGGGCGAAGTCAGCGAGCCGGCGTTGAGCTTCGTGAGCAGCGGGTGCGTCGAAAACAGTCGAGTCATCTCGGGATCGAGATCGACAAGCGTGACGCTCTCGATGCTGGGGTACTTGAGGATCTCCCGAACCGCGAGCCCGTCGCCGCCACCGAGGACGAGGATGCGACGTGCGCCGGGAAGCGCGGCCAGTCCCGGATGCACGAGTGCCTCGTGATAGCGGTACTCGTCGCGTGAGCTGAACTGCAGGTGCGAGTTGAGAAAGAGACGCAGGTCGTCCTTCCACGCCGTGAGAACAATGTGCTGATATCGCGTGTCTCGCGAAAAGATGACTTCGTCCGAATAGATGTTGTCTTCGGCCAGAGTCGTTATGCGTTTTGCCTGCGACATTCCAAGGGCCAGCGTCGCCAGAACGACACCGCACGTGACTCTCAGGGCGCGACGTGAGCCGAGCAGTTCCGCGAAGAGATAGGTGGACCAGAGCGCGATGGCCGCGTTGACGATGCCGAACAACATGGCGCTCCGCACGAGTCCCAGCTTTGGTACGAGCACGATCGGGAATGCGAGCGATGCCGCAAGCGCGCCGAGATAGTCGAACGTGAGCACGTTCGACACCACGTCTCGAAACGCGTAGCGGTCGCGCAGAATCCGCATCAGAAGCGGTATCTCCAACCCTACCAAAATCCCAATCGCCACGACCAGAGCGTAGAGCACCAATCGGAACGCGCTCGTGTACGCGAAGGCGAGAAATAGAATTGTCGACGAAAACCCGCCGATGACGCCAACCATCAGCTCGACGCCGATGAATCGCGCGATGAGGCCTCGGTTGAGATATCGTGACCACCAGCTCCCAATCCCCATCGCGAACAGGTAGGTCCCGATGACGGTCGAGAACTGCAGAACGCTGTCGCCGAGCAGATAGCTGGCGAGCGCGCTCGCCACGAGCTCGTAAATGAGCCCGCACGCCGCAATGGCGAGAACGCTGAGAAACAGTGCGATGTTCAATGGATAGCCGCGGCGATGATGATGCCGAGCGCAATCGCGACACACCCGAACAGGACGCCTAACGCCGTGTTTTGATCTTCGATCAGCTCCTTCCAGAGTGTGCCCGGCGTTAGGCGATCGAACAGAAAGAACGCGAAGACGAAGAGCACGATACCGAGAATCGTGAAGACCACGCCTGCGAGCACGTTGCCCGCCAGGCCTCTGAACATATCCGCTGTCATGTCACTTTCCTCGCAGGTATCGGCCGGAGCCGGTGTAGAGATACGCTGGACGGTATGACCCAGGGTTGTCACGCACGCTGCGCGGCACGTTCTTGACCTCGGTCGTCGAGTTGAGACTCCACCCTCGCCACTCGGCGAAGCCGAGCAGCGCGAGCAGCAACGTGCCGTAGAGGAGATAGAAAGGGTGTTGGCGCATCATTCATCCTCGTCTGAGCTGACGGGCGCATAATCACTTTCACGCCAACGCAGCTGCTCGAAGGAGTAATATCGAAACCACGCGAGCACTGGCGGTACGAGCAAAAGCCCGAAGACGATCGCGAAGAACGTCATGCTCGGCATGTCGCGTTGCACGGTCAGGTTGAAGCCCAGTGGCTCCTGGCTATCGTTGCCGAGTTCCGGTTGCACGCGGAGGTAATACTGCCCAGAAGGAACTGATGGAATCGTCGCGCGATCCGACGTCGAACCCTCACTCCAGTAGCCGTCGTCGTAGCCGAAGTAGTACGAGACTTCGCGTCCGAAGTCGTACGCGGTCCCCGTCTGATCGTTGATCAGCGCCAGATTGAAATACGCCCAATTGTTTCGCAGGTCGGTATCGATGGTCAGTCGCACGTTCGAGGTGCGACCGTTGAGGGCGAAGACCGGCGTAACGAAGGCCGTGGAGTCGGGATTGTGGGAGAATACCGTGTATCCCTGACTGAATACGCGGTCACGTCGAGCAGTCACCTGCCTAACAATCAGCAGCCCGAGGAGGAGCACGGCGAAAACGGCGAAGATGCGGCCAATCGCGCCCGCATTGCCTTCGTTCGGATCGGGCTGGTCTTCGTAAATGCCGCGCGGCGCCGGCGGCTTCCCAGGCAGTTGGAATGTTTCCCAGATGTACTGCGGTGACACGTACGTACCGAGCGACCAGGTCGTCTCGTCGGCGGTCGTCTCCTCGGACAACATGTGCGGCGGGGCGACGAAATCCCGCGTTTGCACTTTGTCGCCGAGCCGCACTTCCCACGGAAACTCGCCGAGGACGAACTTCGTTCTCGCTTCCGCGGTTTGAAAATGACGAAACGTCTCGCCGATGTACTCGGCCGTCGGCCGCAGGCTGCCGGTCACGTGCGGAGTGCCTTTCACCACGACGACGTCGTTCCAGTGACCATCGTATTCCGTGAGATAACGGAAACCCTTGGACTGGTTCCAGAGGAGATACTCGCGCCAGTCGTAGTCGACGTCGTCGACACGAATTCCGCGCACCTGGAAGCCAAGGAGCTGGTACGGATCGCCCTTGATTTTTCCCGTCGTGCCTAACGGGATGGCCGGG
The DNA here is from genome assembly GCA_035280125.1 of Gemmatimonadaceae bacterium. Taxonomy (GTDB): domain Bacteria; phylum Gemmatimonadota; class Gemmatimonadetes; order Gemmatimonadales; family Gemmatimonadaceae; genus AG2. The sequence continues at coordinate 5,872 of DATEGN010000346.1, forward strand.
GTCCAGCGCATCTTTCCCTGATACTCCTGGAGCACGCGCAGGTTGGGATCCTTCGCATCGAGCACGGCGGCACACGAAGGGCATGCGACGGTCTGCGCCAGTTCGCCGGACCGCAGCGTAATCGCCGCGCCACACTTCGGGCAGTTCAGACCTGTGACGTTCCGAACTGCTGCTTCCTGCACAGTCTCGCGGAGATTGCCAAGCTGGAGCTGATCGAACTCCTGGTATTCGCCAACGAAGAGCAATGGCTGCGCGTCGCTGTAGTCGATTGTCGCGAATCGCCCGGTCGTCGACTCGAGATCGACGAATGGCACTTTCGTCTTGTCCCAGTACTCGAACGGCAGCTCTCCTTCGACGCCGACGTAACCGGCATTGGTGATCGTCGTGACAGTGTAGGACGTCCCCTCGATCTGGAGCGACTCGCCGACATGCACCTTCGGGGTCGCTGGGACGTTAGGCGGCGTCGGCACCTCGTGTGAAATCGCGTATTCGCCGAGCGCGTCGCTGAGCCAGGCGCTCGCATCGCCGAGGCGAATGTGCCACTCGTTCCAGTGGCCGCGTTCGTACTCGTAGACGATGCGGCCGACGACGGTGAACGGTTGGCCCTTATAACGGCCTTCGGTTCCGAGCTGGATCGGCGAGCTCGTGGTCGGAAGGTCGGAGACGACGCCGACGCGTTTCAGGTCGACATCGCGCCTGACGAGAATGGAGCGACAGAACGGACAGGTCGTCTGGACCGCGCTCGACCAGCGGAAGGTGATCTCGGCGCCGCAATTGGGGCAGGAAGAGCTCAAGAGGGCTGGGCCTAGGGGCTAGGGGCTAGGGTCCTGACCGGCGCATAACGGCGCTCGAGCTGGCGCACATGGACATGATTTGCGCCTACGTGCTCAGAGAGCCGCTCGGCCCAAGGCCATTCGGCGCGTGGGCGGCAGCAAAACAGGTTGATGCAGAGCGATCCGTGCTCGGGGAAGGTGTGGACGGTGAGATGCGACTCGGCGAGCGGAATCAACCCGGTGATACCGCCCGGGTCCGGAAAGACGTGCCACACCCCCGCGGCGACAGGGGCAAGTGAAAGCTCGGCGACGATCAACGCAAAGAGCGATTGCATGGTGGCGAGGTCACCGATGCGCGCGGGCTCGCACCCGCGCGCGTCGACTATCCACTCGCAACCGTCGGTCATCACGCTGGTGCGCTCACCCCTGGGGCTTACCGCATTCGGGACAGAACTTCGACGTACGCGGAATCGACTTGCCGCACTCGACGCAGAACTTGGTCGCGGCTGCTGGCGGCGCATTCGCGCCTAACGGCGAGCCACCTTGCGGATTCTGCGGACCGCCGGCGAGCGCGTCGGTCATCGCCTTTCCCATTGCCATGCCGGCGCCGAGTCCCGCGCCCAAACCGGCGCCACCGCCACCCTCGTTTGCCGCGGCCGTGGGAATCGACTGCGCGACCTGGAACTGAGTGTAATCGCGAAGGTTGCCGACCATGTTCATCCCGATCCGCTCGTCGAGGCGACGCTGCAGCTCCTCTGGCAACGAGAGATTCTCGACGACGAAGGAGTCGAGCCCGAGTCCGAGCTCCGTGAAGGTCGGCGCGACCTTCTCGGCGATCATCTTGCCCAATTCGTCCAGATTCGCCGCCATATCCAGGAAGGGAATCTGGCTCGACGCAAATGCATCCGACACACGGCCGACAATGGTGTTGCGCAGCTGTCCCTCGAGATCGGAGACAGAGTACACGTCGCGCGTGCCACTCACGCGCTGATGAAAGAGTAGCGGGTTGACGAGGTGGTACGAGTAGATGCCGTGACCACGCAGTCGCACCATTCCAAAATCCTTATCTCGCGCCGTGATCGGATTCTGCGTTCCCCAGCGCTGGTCAGTCTGCAGGCGGGTGGAGAAGAAGTAAACGTCGCTCTTGAACGGGGACTGAAAGAGCTTGTCCCAGTTCTTGAGGTTCGTCAGCAGGGGCAGCGTACGCGTCTCGAGCGTGTACAGACCAGGTCCGAACGCGTCGGCGGCCTTCCCTTCGTTGACGAACAGCGCCATCTGCGACTCGCGGACCGTGAGCTGGGCGCCGTACTGGATCTCCATGTCCTGCATCGGATACCGGTACGCCAGGACGCCATCGCCGGACTCGGTCCACTGGATGACGTCGACGAACTGCTTCTCGAAGAAGGAGCGCAGCGACATGGGCTCTTGGCAAATGACGCGATGGAGAATGGCCCTTCACTGCGAAAAGCGCAACTGCTCAACTGCGCGACCGCGGGTCGCGGTCGCGCAGTCGGTACGTCACGGCTTTATGACAGGCTTCGAGATCTCAGTTTTCTTGCTGCCAATCACCGGCTTCTTGACGATCAGCGTTTCCTCTTTCATCTCGACCGACGGCGTCGTCACCGTTTCCTTCTGCGTGCCGATGCTCGGCAAATGGACCGTATCGCTCTTGACTTTGACATCAACCTCGCCCGGCCGTTCGATCACGAGCTTGCCGTCGTCCGTCCGCTTGCAGGCAGCGACGAAGCCAAGGGTGCTCAGTGCGAGGAAGGCTATGGCGCGCATGGTCACTCTCCAGACAGGGGAAGGCTCACCCCGGTTGAAAGCAACCTTCGGACCACGTGATGGGTGTTAGCGAATGCCTCACTGCCCCGAAGAAGGATCGCGACGTCGCTGGACCAGTCCAGGTGCGAGAGGCGAGGAGCGAGACGCCAGGCGTGAGATCGACCGCGGTATCAGGCGTCAGTCCTTCGAGCTGGGGTGGATTCTGTTCGTTAGGTTTAGCGTATCTGATGGCTCGCTGACAGCTGAAGTCGCCGTTCATCTCACGCCTGCCCTCTCGACCCTGGCCTTTCGCACCTGGACTGGCTGTCG
>DATEGN010000347.1:0-4532 GCA_035280125.1 Gemmatimonadaceae bacterium
AATGCGGCCTACGAACCGTACGGCAGCGTCACCGGCCATGAGACCATCCAACAAAATCGAAAATGGGAAGACGCGAATCAGCTCACGCCGAAAGCCGACTACATCGACCCGTACGCGAAGCAAACGCATAACGAGCGACGCAATCCGACGACGGCGATCGCGACCTCGGCGCAGGACCGCAAGTCGCCGCTCGTACACGCCGGGCTCGATCCATCGGACAAACGTGTTCGCGCCCTCGCCGAGATCGTCGGCGGCCTGCACCAGATCCCGCGCCACCGTTCGATTCATGTTGGCGGATTCGTGCTGACAGCCGAACCGCTCTCGACAGTCGTGCCGATCGAGCCGGCGTCGATGCCCGATCGGAGCGTGATCCAGTGGGAGAAGGATGATCTCGATCCTGTCGGACTCGTGAAGATCGATCTGCTCGGCTTGGGGATGTTGACGCTCATTCAGGATTGTCTGCTCTATGTCAGACAGACACGCGGGATCACAGTGGATCTCGCCCGGCTCGACATGACCGACCAGGCGGTGTATGACGATCTCTGTGCCGCCGACACAATCGGCATTTTTCAAGTCGAGAGCCGCGCGCAGATGAATACACTGCCGCGGCTGAAGCCACGATGCTTCTACGATCTCGTCGTGGAGGTCGCGATCATCCGCCCAGGGCCGATCCAGGGTGATATGGTGCATCCCTACCTTCGGCGGCGCGCAGGCGAAGAAGGAGTCGAATATCCTCATCCTTCACTCCAGCCGATTCTCGAGCGCACGTTAGGCGTGCCGCTGTTTCAGGAGCAGGGAATGCAGGTTGCGATCGCCTGTGCGGGCTTCTCGGCGGGTGAAGCCGACATGCTCCGCCGCGCGATGGGACACAAACGAAGCCGTGAGCGCATGGCGGCAATCTGTGAAAAGCTCATCGCAGGAATGAAGGCCAACGGGATCGCCGAGGAGACGGCGATCCGGATCTACAACCAGATCAATGCGTTTGCCGACTACGGCTTCCCTGAATCGCATGCGGCGTCGTTCGCGCTTCTGGTCTATGCGTCGGCGTATCTCAAGCACTATTACGCGCCGGAGTTCACCGCGGCGATCCTGAACGCGCAGCCGATGGGCTTCTACGCACCAGGGACGCTGATCGAGGATGCTCGGCGTCATGGCGTGAAGGTTTTGCCCGTGGACATACGTCGGTCACGATGGGACGCGACACTGGAGCCGATGGAACCCTCGAGCGCGCCAGCCGTTAGGCTCGGCGTGCGGTCGGTCCGCGGCCTCGGGTCGAAGGCAAAGGAAATTCTCGAAGCGGCAATGGCCGAAGGATCGTTCGCATCGATCGAGGATTTCGTGCGCCGGACGTGCTTCGATCAACGAACGCTTCGCCATCTCGCCGAGGCGGGAGCGTTCGACGGATTCGTACCCGACGAGCCCGATCTGCGAAAGCGGCGGGCAGCACTGTGGGAGGTACTCGATACGTTGCGCGGCGACGCCGGACCCTTGGCGCCGCGTCGACGAACGTCGCCCGGCTCGGCATCACGAATGGCGGCGCTGCCGAGAATGTCACCGGGAGAGCTCACAGAGGCTGATTATCGGATGACGGGGATTTCGCTCAACGGCCATCCGATGGCGCACCTGAGGCCAGTGCTCGCGCCTAACGGGATCCGCAGCGCGCGTCAGCTCGTCACCGAAGGCAAAGACGGTGAGAAGATCGCCGGCGCGGGTTTGGTGATCTGTCGTCAGCGGCCCGGTACAGCAAAGGGATTTGTTTTTCTGACGCTCGAGGACGAAACCGGAACGGTGAACGTCGTTGTGACGCCGAAGCGATTTGAGCGCCAGGCACTGCTGATCTCGACGACGCCGTTACTGCTCGTGCGCGGCACGCTTCAGGTCGAGCAAGGGGTGGTCAATATTCGAGGGGAGCGGTTTCGAGGATTGAAGGCCGAGGTCGGCGCAGAGTACGCGCAGCGTCACGACTTTCATTGAAGGAGCAGCGCGCCACAGCGCGCTCCCGTTGGTCTCGCCGAATCAAAACAACCCTTATCGCCCACCGTAACTCAGGCCGAGGCCGATCAGAACCTGGGTCTTCGGGACGAAAATGTACTGAATTCCCGCGCTTGCTCCGAAGTTGCTTCTGCGATTGATGAGCGAAACGCCGCCGCCGGTGAGAGCGCGCAACGAGTGCACAGAACTGGCTTCTGACGTACCCGTCGTCGTCACGAACGTGACGCCTGGTGTCATGAACGGGATGACCAGTAGTCCCGTATCAGGCCCGATCGCGAACGCAAGCGGGAATCCGATGTTCCCGGTCCACGACGTTCCCGTCGCGGGATTTCCACCGCCAATTCCGTAATTCGCCGAGACAGTAAAACGCGTTCTCCCCGCCTCGCGGATTGCGGTCGTGAAGATGCGATAGTCGCCGTCGATCGATCCAATGAATCGGCTCCCTGAGCAACCATCGCATTCCTCATTCGCGACACCAACGGTGAGCGAGACGGTGCCACCGAGGCCGACGCCAAGAATCCCGGTGAGTCCAAACGTGCCGACGCTGTGCGCGAAGTGACCGCCCGAGTCAGGCGCGAGTGGAAGCGCCATGTCCGACACGTAGCCATAACGCAAGACGACCTCCGGGGAATGCTGCGCCAAGCCAGCAATCGTGTACGTCGCGAGTGGCGGCAAGCTCCCAATCGGCGTACCAAGGATAGCGATGTACTCCTTATAGCCGGGAGGTGAAGGAGTGATTGGCTGCGCGAGCGCTCGATCCCCAGCCAGGATGAAGGAGAGCAGCATCACGCAGGGCGCGGAGCTCAGGGCACGACGAATCGATCGAGAAAGAACCTGGGAGCGCAAGAGATCCTCACTTCGTCGCTGAGCGCTCCTCGACTGCAAGCGCTTCGCTCGCGATGAGAGTCAAGCCGATCGCTGCGAACGGATGACGCGAGGGGGACAGCGACTACGTAGTGCAACTTCTGCGCGCGCCTTGGTCAGCTCGAAAGGGAACGTCGCTCCCAGTATTCCGCATCGGTGATGAGCACGTCGATCTCGCAGTCACCGCCGTCATCTGCTCGGTAATCGGCGATGTGAATCGCGGATGTCGGGATCAGCTTGCCGGCAGGATCGACGAGCTCGAGCTTGAGTGCGTCGCGAGAGCGATAGTACCGTGTGAGCTTCTGCTCGTCGCGCGCCCCGCTTTCGGAACGCGGCACCGCCTCCGCGAACAAGCGAAACACCGGTTGAACAAGTTCGTAACCGATACCAGGACGAAAGCGGCCGCGCGCTCGACCAAGATCGGGCTCGACGTGCTCGAGATCGGACCAGCCGACGACAACGCCGTGAAGCTTCAGGGTGTAACGCATCGGCGGCAAATTAATGCCGTCGATGGCGGACGTCGCGAGGAGTGATGCTGAGGTCAGCCGCGCGGATTGCGCTGCGCCTGCGGTCTGTCGATTTCGGGCTTCTTCGCGGATGCCTGCGTGGCCGGCGTGGTCTGGTTGGCCGCCTGCTCGATCTTGAAGCTGAACTCCTGCTCCACCAACTGCCGGACCTTTTTGTCACCGACTTTCGCGGGAAAGAAGCGCATGAGCGGCAGCGCCGCGCGGACAGCTTCGGTAAAGTCGGGATTCGTCGTACGCAGAATGCGCAGTGAGGTGGTATCGGCAAAGCCTGTCGTATCGACGACGTACTGTGTCGTCACGGACCCCTGAACACCTTGCTTCAGCATCTCGATGGGATATGCGGGTGCAGCGCTCCCCGGATAACGCGCAACGATGGAGTCGACCTCGAGCTGGGTGAACACGGAGTCGTTGCCACCAAGCGTCGGTTGGCTCGCGCTGTTGGTGAGATCGCGACCAAGATCGCCGATCTTCTCTGAGGGATCTTGCACGATTGCCGGCCCTTCGCCGCCGACCGGACCGTATCCGGCGCCGAGACCCTCCGGTGCGAGAGCAATGTACTTTATGGTTTCGCGCGAGCCCGCCTGTGACGGCTCACGGTTAGGCGGCGGGAGGTAGTAGGCGCGATTCTCGATCCAGTCGGCCGCGAGGTTCGCGGGCCGGGTCGTGCTCGCGATCGCCGCGCCAATCAAGAGCACGTGCGTGACGACGCTGATCGTGGCGCTCGAGCTAACGGGCGTCGATCGAGAATAGGATTCGACCCAGAGACGCATCATAGCACGGCCCTCCAGCCAAACGCGGACGTCGGTGGGGACGTCAGCGCGTGTGGCCTTACGTGCTAGAGTATGGCCGGGTTCCTCTCCAGGCAAGCGCCTGTGGGAGAGAACGCTCGGGCGAGTGACGAAAAGGTAAAGAAGAGGGGCAAAGCGAGGAGGGCCTGCGCCTTGCGCGCGCCCCCGCTCGCCCAAACCGCCGCTCCTGCTGGCCTACCGGGTGGACGTTACGCGATCGACCAGCCATTTGCCGACCGGGCGATTCAGTTCGCGATTGACCTTCGTGTCGTCGTAGTAAACGAAGGTCGCGTTGTAGTAGCGGCCATTCGGCTGACGATGGAGCATGGAGACCATCTGCATGTCGGCGACTTTGTTCCTC
>DATEGN010000348.1:0-6188 GCA_035280125.1 Gemmatimonadaceae bacterium
GGCGGAGGTGATGCGCGGCATGATCGGTTTTGTCGCCCCACAAGCCGCGCATCACCTCCGCCAGAGCGGCGCTGGCCACGAGCGCCCAGTTATACGGAATTCCCTTCGCCTGCGGCAGCGAGCCCACGCCGCGCAGCTGACGCGCGATGGAGCGGTGGTCTGGCATTCCCGCAACCAATGCCTCGTAGAGAGCCAGGCCCATGTACCCGAACGCGCGCGATTGCACCGGTGGCGTGAAACCGCCCGTGCGCCTGGCGAAGCCGAGCGAGAGCTGGTAGTACGCGACGGGCACCGTCGCATCGAATTCAGCTGCCGTGGATCGTGACTCGTTCGGACCATCGATGTCGGCCTGCCGGATCGCGGACGACTGCGGTGCAGCCATCCTCGCTTCCCGACCTTCCGCACACGTCGCGGCCAGCAGGCCCATGACGGCCGTGCATGCCACCTTGAGCTGTCTCAACATGATTTGCCTCCGCCTCTCCTGGAAATGACTCTGCAAAAATCCAACGAGTCGAGAGTAGGGGCGGATGAGCGATTGTGAACAGCCCAAAAAATGAACCGTTGGGCGATCAGGGCGCCGCGGCGCTCGCGGCCTGGGCCAAACTGGCAAAGCGCGTGACGCCGAGCCAGTTCGATAATGCGTTGCGGTAGTGTGGTGCACCGTGCACTTCCACATTCCCATCACGCATGGCGTGGAGCAGCGAGATCTGACCGAGACAGACCCGCGCGAGTGCCTCGACGACGGCTTCAATCTCCAGCGTCACCTCGTAGCCGGGATCGAACAGGCAGAGATCCACGTCGGGGCGATGTAGCACGAGCCAGTAGAACCGGTCGGCGTGTCGGCGGAAGCGAAAGAGAAGAACAACGCGCTCATCGGGCAATGCGTCGATCCGAATGAGCCTTCGCAACGACCACATGAGGAAGTCGGGATCGAGGTCCTTGTCCGTGAGGTCCTTGCTTGCCCAGCGGTATCCCCAGGTGCCGAGGGCATCGATCACCGCACCGAGCTCGCGCCCTGCACTCGTTAGGCAATACTCGTGGCCATGGCCACCATCCGTCGGACGCTGTTCGATGATCCCGCTGCTTTGCAGCGCGTGCAACCGCTGCGTCAGAAGATTCCGCGACATCCTGGGCACGCCACGATGGATGTCACCGAATCGCCGGCCACCCATGAGCAACTCGCGGAGAATGAGCGGCGTCCAGCGCTCCGCAAAGATCTCGGCGCCGAGCGCCACGGGGCAGAACTGACCGTAGGTCGACATGACCCCAAGGTGAGTTCTCTCTGCAGGTGAAACAAGTTCAATTTCTGAACTTTGTCATCCTGGCCGCTTCTTCTCCTCTCATCCCGAATGAGGCGAGGGATGACAATCCATATCAATCCCCCTCGGCCCGCACGGCCGCCCGACGATCGCCTGCGGCATGCAGATCGATCGCGAGCGACTCGATCCGTCGCCCGTCCATGTCGCGCACGGTGAAGACTGCATTCCCGGCCGTCACGCGATCCCCGGTTACCGGAAGGCGTCCCAGCGCGCCGAATACAAAACCTCCGATCGTCGTGTAGTCCTCGTCGGGAACGCTCAATCCAAATCGCTCATTGAGTTCGCCGATGTGCGTCGAGCCGGCGACGACGACGATGTCCGGACCTTCGCGCTCGGGTGCCTCGGGCGGCTCGTCGTACTCGTCGAGTATCTCGCCGACGATCTCCTCGAGCAAATCCTCCATCGTCACCACGCCTGCGGTGCCGCCGTACTCGTCGAGCACGATGGCCATGTGCTCCTTGAGTCGCTTGAAGTCGGCGAGCACCTCTTCGACTTCGCGCGAGCCAGGAACGACATGCACCGGCCGCATGACGGCGCGCAAAGAAAACTCAACGGGCGGATTGCGAAGAACTGGCAGAAGATCCTTTGCGAGAACGAGACCGATGATGTTATCGATCGTCTCTTCGTACACTGGGTATCGCGACCGCTGACTCTCCGCGATGAGCTGCAGCGTCTCATCCAGCGAAGCGTCCAACGGAAGCGCGTCGATCTCTGTGCGCGGGGTCATGACCTCGCGCGCATTCTTTTCAGAGAACTCGAACACTCCTTCGAGCATGTCGGCATCCGCGGCCTCGAGTGCTCCCTTTTCTTCGCTCTGTTCCACGAGAATGCGAAGCTCTTCGGGGGAGTGCACCGATTCCTCGAAGGGCTGTGGGCGTTGCCCCGCTATTCGCAGCACGAACTCCGCGGACCAGTTGAGCACGATCGTGAATGGACGCACGATCGTCTCGAAGATGATGAGCGCCGGAGCGAGCAGCCGCGCGAAACGCTCCGGATGTGCCAGCGCGACACTGCGCGGCGCGAGCTCGGCGAACACGACGTGCAGGTACGTCACGATCGTGATCGCTATGGCTGACGCGATGCCGACGCGCACGGCGAGCCGAAGTCCGAGCGGCAGCGTACCGAGCCAAACCTCCAGCTGGCTGCCAAGCGCGTTCTCTGCCAACGCGCCGAGCGCAAGACTCGCTACGGTAATGCCGAGTTGGCTCGCGGAAAGGAGCCGGGGCAGGTTCGCCGTGGCGCGAAGCGCGATGCGCGCCATCTTGTCGCCGGCGCGAGCCATTGCCTCGAGGCGCGTGCGTCTCGACCGGACCAGCGCAAACTCGGCCGCGACGAAAAACCCGTTCAGCGCGAGCAGTACGACGATCGCGATCAGGCGCGTAAGCACAGGCAGTAAGCTACCTTAATTCAATCATCCGTCGCCAGCGTCTTGACGCCGGATCAACGCGACCAACGCCACGTTATGGCCCATTCGCACTCGCACGCAAGCTTTGAAGAACACGAGCACGACCATCAGCACGACGACCATGCCAGTTGTGCGCACGAACATGGGCTGCATGGGGCGCGTCCGTCGGTCACCCGCGCTCTGCTCATCGCGCTGGCCCTAACGCTGGCGTTGATGGTCGCCGAGGTCATCGGCGGTATCCTGTCGAACTCGCTCGCCTTGCTCGCCGACGCCGGCCACATGCTGACGGACGCCGGCGCACTCGGCCTTTCGCTGTTCGTGGCCTGGATGTGCAAGCAGCCGAGCCGCCCTGAAAAGACCTATGGCTATTGGCGTTGGGAGATTCTCGCCGCGCTGATCAACGGCACCACGCTGCTCCTCATTTCGTTCTGGATCGTGTGGGAAGCAATCAGGCGATTCAGCCATCCGGAGCCGGTTGCCGGCGGCTTGATGCTCGTGTTTGCCACCGCGGGCTTCGTGGTCAACGTGATCGCCGTCTACATACTGCACGGCGTGAACGGCGAGAGCCTGAATGTCCGAGGCGCTTATCTACATGTCCTCGGGGATCTGCTTGCCTCAGGTGGGACCATCGTCGCGGCGGTTCTGGTGGCCTACACGGGCTGGATCGCGGCCGACCCGATTGCTTCTCTCCTGAGCACGGCGCTGATCATCGGCAGTGCCTGGCGGCTCGTACGAGAGGCCGTCGACGTGCTGCTCGAGGCGGCGCCGCCGCATATCGCGCTCGAGGCAGTGCGATCGCGGCTGCAATCCATACCTGGCGTCGAATCCGTGCACGATCTGCATGTCTGGACGGTGACGTCCGGTGTCGTCGCGATGAGCGTCCACGCGATCGTCAGGCAACCGGAGCACCACCAGGACGTGCTCGAGCGTGCGCACGACCTGCTCCAGGAGATGGGAATCCAGCACGTGACGGTGCAGCTCGAGCGAACCGAGATGTACGAGCGCGAATTGCACCTGCATCCGTGACCTGAGTCGCGCGCAGCGCGTCGGTGGCAGAGAGAATCTGCCGCCATGGACACATTACGACTCTTCCGAGTTGAGAAGTTGCGTCGCGCCGTACGCGTCGTCCTCACGGACGGCCGACGACTCGACGGCGATGTGTTCCTCGCCGATCGCACGCGGATACGGGCCGAGCCCCAGGAGCCGATCGATCTGTTGAACGAGGACGCACCCTTCTTCCCGTTCTTCCTCGACGAACAGGAAGTGCTCCTCGTCGCCAAGAGCCAGGTAAGCCGCGTCGAAACGGCGGCGCCAGAGGGTGATCCGTCGGCCGACATGCCCGATGGGGCGATGGCGGTTGAGATTACGCTCATCGACGGGTCGTCGATCAGCGGATTCGTACCACTCGAAAAACGTGGCGAGCAGACGCGCCTGCTCGATTTCCTCAACGGCTATGCGAAGCGATTCATGCCCGTGTTCTGGGGCGAGCAGGTGTGTCTCGTGAATCGGCTTCTCATCGCGACTGTGAGTCAACTAACCTGACATGCCTCAACTCGACCGTCTGCTCTCGGCAGTAATCAGCAACAAGGCGGACGCCCTCACACTGGATGAAGGCGACCCGGCGAAGCTCGAGGTTCAGGGCGCGGCGCGTGCCGTCACGAAGTCGCCGCTCACGGCGCAGCAGGTGATTGGACTGCTGAAGGAAATCGCGCCGCCGGAGGCCGGTCGCCAGCTCGATACGACGAGGTCAGCCACCTTCACCTACACGTTCGGCGAGGGCGCCTTCGCCGTGCGCGCCGCGCACGACGGCGGCAAGTGGCGGGCGCGCATCACTCCGGGATCCGGCGTGCCGAGCGCCGAAGCGGGGAACGGCTTCGATCCGCTTGCCGGTCTGCAAGGCACGGTGTCGATGTTCACGCCGGCCGAGGCGTCACCACGCGTTGCATCGCGGCCGACACCGGCTGCGGCACGGCCCGCCGCGGTGGTGATGCCGACGCCCATCGCCGGCCTGCCTAACGTTGCCCGGCCCACTGCACCGCCGATGGCGACAGTGCCGACCCCAGCGCGGTCCGCTCCTCCTCCGTCGGCGCCGGGAGCGGCCACCAATGGCAGCGGCAACTCACTGGATCACGTTCACGACTTCGAGGGCAGCGAAGAGGCTCGCGCAACGATCGAGACGCTGCTTCGCACAACCGTCGAACGCGGCGCGTCGGACCTGCACCTGCGTTGTGGCGAGCCACCGATCATTCGCTTGCACGGCGAGATGCATCGTCTCGAGGGTTGGGACGCGCTCGAGAATGCGCATCTCGACACCATGCTCCGCTCGATCATGCCCGAGCGGAATCGGATCGAGTTCGGTGATACGAACGATACCGACTACGCCCACGAGATCGCCGGTTGCGCGCGTTTTCGCGCCAATGCACTGCGCGATCGAATGGGAGTGGCAGCCGTGTTCCGCCAGATCCCGTCGCAGGTAGTGAACGTCGAGCAGATGCAGATCTCGCCTGAGGTGCAACAGCTTTGCTACCTGACGAAAGGGCTCGTCCTCGTCACGGGTCCAACCGGTTCAGGCAAGTCGACGACGCTCTGTGCGCTCATCGACATGGTGAATCGCGTCCGCAACGATCACGTCATCACGATCGAGGACCCGATCGAGTTCGTGCACCCGAACAAGAACTGCATCATCACGCAGCGGCAGGTCGGCGTGCACACGAAGTCGTTCAAGAGTGCGCTGCGCGCCGCATTGCGTGAGGATCCGGACATTGTGCTTGTCGGTGAGCTTCGCGATCTCGAGACGGTATCGATTGCGATCGAGACCGCTGAGACGGGGCACCTGGTTTTTGGAACGCTGCATACGACCACCGCGCCAGGCACGATCGACCGTATAATCGACCAGTTTCCGGCCGATCGACAAGAGCAGATCCGAATCATGCTCTCCGATTCGCTCAAGGGTGTGATCTCGCAGACGTTGTGCAAGAAGATCGGCGGTGGCCGTGTCGCCGCGCGCGAGATTCTGCTGTCGATTCCGGCCGTCGCGAACCTGATTCGTGAGGCGAAGACGTTTCAAATTCACTCAATCATGCAGACGTCGCGCCGCCTGGGCATGGTGACGCTCAACGATGCGCTGATCGAACACGTCGACGGTGGGCGCGTCGAGCCGAAGGAGGCCTACATGAAGGCGGTGGACAAGCTGAACTTCATGGCGATGCTGAAGCAGCGCGGTCTCGATGTCTCCTTCGCCGAGTTGGATCTGGGGAGTCAGGGACAGGGGAAAGGAAACGAAACCCCCGCGTCGAAGCCTGCCGTGAAGGCGGCCGCGAAGCGATGAGCGTGGCGCGTGACGCGTGGCGCGTGGCGCGCGAAAGCCGGAGCTCGGGTCGTCAGCCCCTAGCCCCTAAACTCTAGCCCCTCGGTTTACGTGATTCGGTCGGCTTCGTCGCTCTCGTCTGGCGAGAGCTGGATCG
>DATEGN010000349.1:0-3837 GCA_035280125.1 Gemmatimonadaceae bacterium
CCGTTCGATGGCGGCCAGCTTCGTCGCGGGCGCGCTGTCGGGAACGACCACCGTGCACGCAATGCCCAATGCGCGAGCACCCCAAGCAACGCCTTGTGCCATGTTGCCGGCGCTCGCCGTGTAGACGCCGGCCGACAGCCGCTCCGGCGAGTCCTCCGCAAGCCGGCGCATCGCATTCGTAGCGCCGCGCAGCTTGAACGAGCCGATTGGCTGGAGGCACTCGAGCTTGAGCCAAATGTCCACGGGCGCGTCGACGTACAGCCGAACGAGTGGCGTGCGCAGCACCGTTCCGGCGATGCGCACGCGCGCCGCCAGGATTTCATCGACTGTGCTTGCCGCGAGCGTTGGCGTCGTCACGCGTGCAGCTCCGCGTGCCTGTCCTCGTGCGTTCCGCCGAGTACGATCCAGTTCCCAACGCCTTCGGCAGCGGCTTTTTGATAGACATGGTGCGCGGCAGCAAGATCCTCGATCGCGAGACCGAGTGATTTGAAGAGTGTAATCTCGTTCTCGCTCTGCCGACCCGGGCGATTGCCTGCTTCGAGCAGAAGCTCGCCTAGCTCGGCAACGATGTGATCGGCGGTGATGGCGCCTTCGCGCAACGGCATGAGAATGTCGCCAGGCTCGGCGAGCGCCGATTCACGACGATCTACGTAAAGTCGCGCGCTCCGGACGACATCCGTGTCCAGTTCGCGCGTTGTCGGGATGCAGGCGCCAACCGCGTTGATATGAGTGCCTGGCTGAACCCACTTGCCCTCCAGGACCGGCGTCGGCGAGGCCGTCGTCGTGCAGACAATCGTCGAGCGCTCGACGGCGTGCGCCGGACTGGACGCCACTTCCGCATGCAAGTCGAACCGCTCGCGGGCGAGTTGCGCGAGATTACGCGCGTGTTCGGTGGTGCGACTCCAGACACGGACGCGGCGAAGGGGCCTAACGATTGTCATGGCATGCAGGTGCATGACGCCTTGTGTGCCGGCGCCAAGAATGGCGAGATCCTCGGCATCCTCACGAGCAAGGAGCCGCGTCGCGACACCCGACACGGCCGCCGTGCGGATCGCAGTCACTGTCGTGGCGTCGAGAATCGCAAGCAAACGCCCATGATCCGCCTCGAAGAGCAGCACCGCGCCCTGATGCGCGTCGATAGCGGTTCCGTGATTCACCGGAAAGACTGTCAGCACCTTTACGCCCACTGACTTCGGCTCGCCCAAATACGCGGGCATGAGCGCGAATATGTTCGGCGAATCCGGAAGCCGAATCATCGGACGCAACGGGAGAATCGCTTTGCCTCGCGCGACCGTCGCCAGCGCCGCGGCCATGACGTCAACGCATTCGTCCATCGGCAGGAGCCGCGTGACATCGTTCTTGTCGAGGACGACCAGACCTGCATGTCCATTCTCAGCCATAACGATCTCCATCGGATGCTGGGACGGAGCAGCGCGCGCGAATCTCGGCGCTCACGCGCTGCGGCTTGCCGGTTCGTGCGTCTACGGGACACCACAATGTTCGCGCGCTGGCGAGGAGTCGTCCATCGCTTTTGCGGCGAATTTCGGTGAATCGTTCGAAGCTCAGCCCGTGGGCAACGCCGACCCACGTGCGGATGGCAATTTCATCGCCGAGCACCGCTGGACTGTGATAGTCGATCTCATGACGGAGCGCGACCCAGGCCAGCTCATCTCGGCTCCGCTCGGGTGCAAGAACCGCCCAGTGCGCCGCCGCCGCGTCTTGCGCCCAGCGCAGGTAAACGACGTTGTTGACGTGCGAGCGCTCGTCGAGGTCGTCTGACTCGACCGCGAGCGTGAGCTCGTACGGCACGGCGGCCATGCCCGGCGAGCCTAACGAACGCGAAGGTGCAGCGGCAGGACGACTGTGCCCCATTGCATCTGCATCACCGCGGAATCGGCGTCAACGAGTGGAAATGAAAACTCGAGTGTCTCGACCGACTGCGCCGTGGTCGTCGCGCGTGCCTGCACCCGTACGGCGTCCTCACTCTCGTCGTGCGTGAGATGAAAGGCGTTGGCCGTGCGATTGAAGATCACGGTCCACGCGTCCTTCTCGTCCGGAACCACCCAGATGCTGTATTTGCCGGCGGGAAGCTCCTTGCCTTCGATCTGGAGCGGGCCGCTGGTCTCGATTCGTGTCGCGCTGTCCGCGCCCGGCGTCCAGCTGCGTCCCCAGTTGACGATGTCGGGGAAGGGAATGCGACCACGCAGCACCGGACGATAGTAGCGAATACTAATCTCGGTGCCGTTGACGGACTGCGTCACAGTCCCACGCTGGCTGCGGCGACCGGGCTGCGCTTTCGCCGAGCAGGCACCTAAGGCGACGAATGTAAATACCGCGACTGAGCGACAGTGTCCTGTCATCCTGACGAGCGCAGCAAGGAAGGGTCTACTGTCGTTGCCTAGTGGCTTGTTATGAACCAGGGACATTAGATCCTTCGCTTCGCTCAGGATGACAGACTTAGTTGCAGATCATCACTCTTCCGTCATGAAGGGATAGCGGTAATCCGTTGGCGGCGAGAAGGTTTCCTTGATCGTCCGTGCGCTCACCCAGCGTACGAGATTCAGCTTCGAGCCCGCCTTGTCATTCGTTCCGGAGCCACGGGCGCCGCCGAAGGGCTGTTGGCCCACGACCGCACCCGTCGGCTTGTCGTTGACATAGAAATTGCCCGCTGCGTTGCGGAGCGCCATCATGGCCTCACGAATCGCAGCGCGATCGTTCGCGAACACGGCGCCGGTGAGCGCGTATGGCGACGTCGTGTCGACGATCTGCAGCGTTTCCTCCCAGCGCGCGTCCTCGTACACGTGCGCTGTGACGACGGGACCGAAGATTTCCTCGCAAAGCAGGCGATAGCCCGGATCTTCCGTCTCGATCAGCGTCGGCTGGATGAAATATCCCTCTTTATCGTCGGTCTTACCGCCCGCGACGATCGTCGCATTTTTCTTCGCATCCGCGACATACTCGGAGATCTTGCGATGCGCTTTCTGGTCGATCACCGCGCCGATGAACGTTCGGAAATCGGTCGGGTCCCCCATGCGCATCTCTTCCATCATTGCGACGGTGCGCTCGCGCACTTCCTTCCAGAGCGAACGTGGGACATACACGCGGCTTGCGGCCGAACACTTCTGCCCCTGGTACTCGAACCCTCCACGCGCGATCGCGACCGCCAGGGCCTGCGGATCTGCAGAGGCGTGCGCGACGATGAAGTCCTTGCCGCCCGTTTCGCCGACGATGCGCGGATACGAAGCATAACGGGCCATGTTCGCACCGATCGATTTCCACATGCTGTTGAAGACGGCGGTGCTTCCCGTGAAATGAACGCCCGCGAGATCGCGGCTGCCTAACGTGACTTCAGAGATCGCGGCCGCGTCGCCGGGTACGAAGTTGATCACACCGGGTGGCAGGCCGGCGGCCTCGAGCAGCTTCATGATGTAGTACGCCGACAGCATCGCGGTCGACGCGGGCTTCCACACGACCGTATTGCCCATGAGCGCCGGTGCCGCCGGAAGATTCCCACCAATCGACGTGAAGTTGAACGGCGTCACCGCGTACACGAATCCCTCGAGCGCTCTATAGTCGAGCTGATTCCACATCGATGAATTCGACAGCGGCTGTTCCGCGTACAGCTCCTGCGCATAAGACGG
The DNA here is from genome assembly GCA_035280125.1 of Gemmatimonadaceae bacterium. Taxonomy (GTDB): domain Bacteria; phylum Gemmatimonadota; class Gemmatimonadetes; order Gemmatimonadales; family Gemmatimonadaceae; genus AG2. The sequence goes on from DATEGN010000349.1 coordinate 3,642, forward strand.
GTTGAAGCGCCAGAAATCGATCAACTCGCACGCGGCGTCGATCTCGGCCTGGAAAACGGTCTTCGATTGACCGAGCATCGTCGCGGCGTTGAGCGTCGAGCGCCAGGTCGTCGCCAGCAGCTCCGCCGCCTTGAGGAACACCGCCGCACGGTCCTCCCAGGCCCAGTTTGACCACTCGACGCGCGCTTCGCGCGCG
>DATEGN010000350.1:0-9017 GCA_035280125.1 Gemmatimonadaceae bacterium
CAGCGCACAGACAAAAGCAATGTTCGGGTTCGTCGGGTGAACGATGATGCGTCCGATGCGGCCGGTCTCACGCAGGCCGACGTTTCGCCAGGTTGCGCCCGAATCGGTCGAGAGATAAACGCCGTCGCCCATGACGTCGGCGTCGCGAATCGCCCAGGCTTCGCCGGTGCCCGCCCAGACCATGTTCGGGCTCGACGAGGAGACGGCAAGCGCGCCGATGGCCTGCACCGCCATCGAATCGAAGACAGGCCGGAAGGTTGCGCCGCTGTCGCTGGACTTCCAGACACCGCCGGACGCGGAGCCGAGATACCAGACGCGGGGATCGCCGGGTACGCCGGTGACGGCCGAGAAGCGTCCGCCCCCGGACGGTCCCATCAGCTGAAAGCGAAATGGATCTTCGGGGCGCTGCTGCGGGCGACGCCCTGCTGGCTGCGCGACGCCGATTGTCGAATTGAGAAGGACTGCGAGAACGAGGAGGGACTTCGTGCCGTTGGACATTCTCATGCTCCATGATGCGCGCTCGAGGCGTCAACGTTACGCCCGCGCATGGAGACGGCAAGGTCACTAGGTGCGCCAGCTCAATTCGAAGAGCTCCACGTCTGTCAGTTTGGACCACGCTTCCGGATAGGCCCGGACTCGCCGAAAGCCGATCTCGGACTCGAAGATCAGCGACGGCGCCGTGTCGGCAAAGAGGACCTCGCGCACGCGCCAGAGACGGCCATCCTCATCCATCATCGTCCGCGCACCGCGGCGTGATCGCTCGGCAACGCGTGACTCTTCGGCGGAAGACTCGATAGGCCTGGACGACATATGAGATCCAACATCGGAAGCTCGATGCCAGGTTCGTCCGCACAAATCGATTTTCCGGTCGAGAGCGCCTCTCAATTTCCGCGTCGCCGCAGCTTGCTTGCTGTTTTCGATTTCACCGGCGGCGACCGATCGCTCGCGAGCGTCGCCGAGCTGTCGCCCTCGACGGCGTAGCCCGAGATCAAATAGACGAGACTCGCCGTGCCGTCCATGATTGGCTCGTTCGTCGAGTAGTCGCCGATGTCGTCGTGGTAGACGATGAAGCCCGTGTTGAAGGCTGCAAACTCGTCCTCGTTGTGCAACGCGATGCCCTTGAGATTCTGGTAAATCGAGCGATAGACCGGCCCGTCGAGCAGTCCACCGCGCAGCTTGTCGACGCCGAGCTCCTTCGCCACGGCCGAGTGCGGGTCGTGGGCCCAGACGCCGTCGTTGGGCCAGCCGATCACCATCGACACGCCCCACGGATTCGTACCGAGCAGCCAGTCCAGCGCCGCCTGCTCATATTCGCGATACTGCTCGTCGCCCGTCATCCTGCGATAGAGCATGGCCTGCGTCGCGAACGCCGTCATGAGATCGTTCGAGCACCAGATGAACGGCACGCCGACGCGGAAGCCGTTGTTGGCACGCGCGACAACAGCCTCGATCCCACGCTGATAGTAGTCCTCCATCTCCCGCTTGATGCCGGCGCCTAACGCGGTGCGCCAGGTCTCGTAGTGGCCGTTGTTGTACCACGGGAAGAACTCGTAGTGACGCGCCGTGTCCGCGCCCATCCATGGCGTCACTGGCTCCTGCTCGGCGAACGAGACCGCCTGGCCAAGGAGTACGCGGTCGCCGGTGAGCGCGTAGAGCTCAGCGGCGCCGAGCTCCATGTCGTCCACCCAGTTCGCTTCTTCGTAGAAGTACGGCGAGTGTCCGGGCGCCGTTTGGCAGACACCATGGTTTTGCGTGCCTAACACAAACGAAAGAAGAGCCCGACGCTTCAAGGTGTCGGAGAATGCCGAGTCGCGTTCGGTGTATAGCTGAGCGCCGAGACTAAAGGCAGAAGCGTATTTGCCGGCGGTCGACGCGAGTCCGGTCGAGCGATTCTTGTTGCCGAACAAGCCTTGTGGATGACCGGTACACGGATACACCGGGCGCTCTTTGCCCTTTCCCCAGCCGTAGTCGCTGGAGTCGTTCCACGGCAGATCGAAGTAAGTATGATCGCGATCGTCGCCGATCTGGTTGTACATCTCGCCGTAGTTCGGGAACATGCGCACGAGCCACTCGAGACCGTGACGCGCTTCGTCGAGCACGTCGGGCACGCCATTCTTTCCGGCAACGCCGCGTCCGTCGAAGTCGTCGCCAAACGCGTCGCGATGGTCTCGATAGGCGAGCAGCATCATGTACGTCGCATTCGCCGACGTCGCCACGTATTGCAGGTAATCCGATGCATCCGCCCAACCACCACTCACCGCGACACGCTTCACCACGTGACCGGTATCGTCGATGACGAACCCATCGTTGGTGTGAACAGAATCGGCGTGGACGGGATTCCAGCCCGACCGTTGCTGGCGCATGTAATTCAAGAGCGTGTCGGCTCCGCCATCGTATGCGTGAGCATCGATTCGCACCAGCCGCGATGTCACGCCGAACGCGGCGACACGATAGCGGCCGGCGTGGTGCAGCTCGGTGAAATCGAGTCGCCACGTTTCGCGACACGGACCGAACGCGCCGGTCACGTTCACCTTGCGCGGACCAAATACTGTTCGCCCGCGCTCGTCACGCACCACGAACGTGTGCGTTGCACGCGTTACGTGCGCGGAATCGAGCGCGCATGCGACCGCGACTTTCGGCGCGTCAGGCAGGTAACCCACCTGATTCACACGAATGACAAGCGTCGAATCAGCCGGGAGCGGTGGTACAGCAAAGAATCGCAGTGACAGTGAGACAGCGAGCGCAATCATTGTGTGGTGTGCACGAGCCGATGTTTCAATATGCTCGCGTGCGATGAGCTGGTGAAGCTTGCCCAACGCTCGCGTCACGGTCTGTGATTTGCGCGCCCTCGGTCGCGCCTTTCTTGTTGGAGTATCTCATGCACCACAAACGAATCGGCATACTCGTCGTCACCAGCGTGCTGGTCGGCGCATGCGCCAAGTCACCACAGCTGTACACCGCAGGCGGCGAAGTGACGCCCTCTCCGACTCCGGCCAACTCGCGACTGCTCCCGGCGGGTTCGATGTTGGATTTCACCCTCGATCAGCAGCTCGACACGCAGAACTCGCGGACCGGCGACAAATTCTCGGCGACACTTGGGAATGCGGTCATCGCGCAGGATGGGCGCACGATGGTTCCGGCCGGCGCGAAGGTGTGGGGTCACGTGAGCGGCGTCACACAGGCGAACAATGCGACGCAGACGGCGGCGCTCGTGCTCGACTTCGACAGTCTCGCCTTCAATGACCGCGCGTATCCCTTCAACGCGAACATCACCGCAACGAACCTCCAGAGGGAGGGCATGTCCAGGACGAGGCAGACGGCGAGGGGTGCAACTGCTGGTGCATTGGGAGGCGGTGTGCTCGGCGCAGTACTGAGTGGCGCGGACAAGGACAGAATTCTCGTTGGTGCTGGACTCGGTGCGGCCGCCGGTACCGCGATCTCGCTCGGCAGAGCCGGCGAACATGGCGTGTTGCCGGCAGGTTCGCGTATCTCAGTGCAGACGACGCAGTCGGTGGCGTTGAGACAGTGAGGGGCTAGGGACTAGGGGCTAGGGCCTAGGGCTATCTTGAAGCAGCCCCTTCCCTATCCCTCAGCATGGCGCCTAACGATTCACTTCGTCGCGCACGATCGCTCGCGTTGCTGCTCGACGACGCGATACGCGTGCCCGGCACCAGCATTCGGTTTGGCATCGACCCGATTGTCGGGTTGATTCCGGGGCTCGGGGACGCTCTCGGTGGCGTAGCTTCGGCGTACATCATACTCGAGGCCGCTCTCGCCGGAGCACCGGCGAGCGTGCTGACACGAATGACCATCAACGTCGCCGTCGACACTCTCGTGGGCGCCCTGCCCCTCGTCGGCGACCTGTTCGATTTCGCGTGGAAATCGAATACGCGCAACGTGCGACTGCTCGCTCGTCACATCGAGTCACCGGCTGAAACCAGACGTGCCAGTTTCGCCCTCGTTGCGCTGTTGCTCGCGTTGCTCGTCGCGATGGCCGCCGGTGCGGCGATCCTGGTCGTCTATATCATTCGACGACTGATCGGCTAAGCACGCACGCACAGTCGGAAGTTTTCCTGCTGTCGGGCGGGAGCGTCGTTCGCCGCAGGTGGTGTTCACGAAGGACTCGTCAGGCAAGGTGACTGGCATGGTTTTGAAGCAGAATGGGCAGGAGAGCCCCGGGAAGAAGGTGAAGTGAATCACTCGAATACATTTGCTTACTTGTTGCCCTTTTTCCTGTAATTCCGGCTCGCGTTCACTCGTCTATTAAGTGTGACAGCGAGCACGAATTTTTCCTTCGCACCCGCTGGCCGCGGCTGGCGCGCTGTTGCTCTCGCCGTCACTCTTGCGGGAGCGCTTGCGGTCATTGGCACGCACTTCTCGTTCAGCAACACGCTCGACGAGCCCGCGCATATCGGCGCCGGCATGGAGTGGCTCGGCGGCACTCACCGCTATGACGCTCAGTATCCACCGCTTCCGGCAATCGCCGCGGCGATGGGACCGTTTCTGAGCGGGGAGCGCGGGCTTTCGGCGTCGTCTGCAGCCGACGAGGGATCACGAGTCCTCGGTCGCGGTGCGCATTATCAGTTGACACTCGCGTACGCGCGAGTGGGCGCGCTTCCGTTTTTTCTGCTCCTCTGTGGCGTCGTGTGGCTCTGGGGCCGCCGTCTCACCGACGAGCGCGGCGCCGCGATGGCCGTCGTTCTCGTCACGACGAACCCCAATGTCCTCGCCTGGGCGGGTCTGGCGACGTCGGACATTGCGATCGCCGCAACGATCTCCGCCGCGCTACTCGCGTTCATCGTGTGGCTCGACGCGCCGCGGTGGCCCAGCGCTCTCGCGTTAGGCGCCGGCGTCGCGCTCGTCGCGGCAACGGACTACGCGGCATTTGCCGTGCTCTTGGTCGCGTTCGCGGGCGTATACGGCATGCGCCGACGCGCGAATGGCGGCCCGCTCTGGGCCGCGGAGTCACCAGGGCTCAGCTGGCTCGCATTGTCGGTGACGTGCGCGACGATCGTCCTGTTGACGTGGGCAATGTACGGCTTTCGTTTCGGCGCACTCGGCGAGCTCTCCATTCCTGGAGCGGATTGGTTTCGCGGCCTCGCGAGCTTCGTGACCGAGCGCGCGCCGAACCACCCCGCTTATCTCTTCGGCGAGCGCTCGATGAGCGGCTGGTGGTACTACTATGCCGTTGCGCTGCTCGTGAAGACGCCGCTGCCGATCTTCCTTCTCGCCATTATCGGCGCCGCGGCCGCGGGCCGCGGATTCGTTAGGTACGACTCGTGGCAGCGGGCGGCCCCGCTCGTCGCATCGCTCGGCATCGTTCTCGCCGTCTCCATTGTTGGAGACGACACCGGCGTGCGGCTCGCTTTACCCGTCTACGCATTGATGGCGTTGCTCGGCGCCGTCGCCGCTGTGGAGCTCTGGGATCACGCAGCCTCGAGCGTCCCCGCCCGACGCCTGGTGCGCGCGACCGTCGTGTCGATCATCGGCGCCGCCGTACTCGTACCGATGCGTACGCACCCCGACTATCTCGCCTACTTCAACGCGCTCGCCGGGGAGCGGCCGGAGCTCATTCTCGTCGATAGCAATCTCGATTGGGGCCAGGACCTCTATCGACTCGGTACAGTGATGCGGCGAATGCACATCGATTCGATTGCCGTCGCCTACTACGGCTCCGCGACACTCGACGCCGCCGGCGTTCGCAACGCGCGACCGCTCGCCGCCGCAGAACGTCCTCGCGGCTGGATCGCTGCCAGCCAAACGATGCTCGCCGGCGTCGGCGGTGACGGCGCCTATGAATGGCTCAACGAGCTGCATCCGGTTGGGCGCGTGGGGGCGTCGTTGGTGTTGTACTACGTCCCGCCCCCGAAGCGACGTTAGGGGCCACACTGGGCTCTTCAGGAATTGCCGTGGATCGTGGGTCGTGGGTCGATCCACGACCCACGATTCACGAGTCACGATCCACTGATTCGCGTGATTAGCGTCCCTCATTGTTTGGACTCGCCAAGCGTGTCTGCGGACCGATAAATCCCGGAAGAACCCCACACTGTCATCCGAGCGCCCCTCAGTCCGCCGCCTCCACTATCTGCCCTGACTCGATCACCCTCTCACCGCTTCCAGACTCGCGCGCGGCGCGTAGCAACGTTTGCGCAACGGCGCGTGCTTGCACGGGCTTGTAGGCACGTGGCACGAGTGGGCCGAGCCATCGTGTGACGCGCTTGGCAACCTCCTCCCCGAGGCGCAGCTGCGCACGCGGACCCAGGAGCAGCGAAGGCCTAACGATGGTGAGACGCGGGAAGCCGAGGTTGCGCAGTGACTCTTCCAGATCGCCTTTCACTCGGTTGTAGAAGTACCGTGATCGTGGGCTCGCGCCGAGCGCGCTCACGAGCAGGAAGTGCTCGCAGCCGTGGCGTCGGCCGAGGCGGGCGAAGGCGAGCGGATATTCGTAGTCGACCGTTCTGAAACGCGTGCGAGATCCTGCCTGACGAATCGTCGTGCCGAGCGCGCAGATGATCGCGTCGACGGTGAAGAGCTCATCGTACTCGTTCAGATGATCGAAATCGACGACGTGCGTCTCGAGCTTGGGCGACCGCACGTCCGGCGATAACGGGCGCCGCGTGACGACAACAATTCGGTCGAAGGCGCTGTCAGCGAGAAGGAGACGAAGACATTCGCGACCGACGAGTCCCGTTGCGCCGACGAGAAGAACTGATAGTGCGTTATCAGGCACGGCGGTGCATCACATCGGCCACGTCCCCAGCTCCCGGTGCAAGACTCGTAGCGAAAAACTGTGCGGGGCAGTCACAACGCGCAATCATGACGCGTCATCCTGAGCGAGCGAAGGATGATCGGGGCTAGCTTCTCTTCTTCGTGCTCTTCGAGCTCTGCCCTTTTACGGAAGCCGTCTTGGCCGGCGTCTTCGTCGGCGAGCCACTGCCCGGCACGATGAACGAGCCTCGCACATCCGTGCCCTGCACACTGCCGATCAGCGATTGATCGCCCGGCTTCGTGCCGAGCGTCCAGGAGACGGTCACGCGGCCCTTTGCATCGCTCACCGCGCGCGAGGGTGACACACTGCCCGATCGCGTCGAGAAGTTGAGTCGCGCATCGGGGACCGGATTGCCGAACGCATCCGTCACGAGAGCGATCAGATGCTTGCCCTTCGAGCGCGAGCCGCGAGTCTCGCTAGGCGAATCGTCGAACGACAAATTCGCCGCGATGGCGGGTCGCGCGACCGCCGTCAACTTGAGCAACTTTTCCATGCCGTCGAGGTGCACGGCGAGGGCGTGCTCGCCGGCAGCGTGACCGAGCGTCCAGCGAACGCGAGCGATACCATTCGAGTCAGTGTGGATCGACGTGTCGGGAACGGTGCCCTCTGATGGTGAGAGCTGAAGCTCCGCATCGGCGACGCCATTACCTGCCGAGTCGACGACGCGCATCACGAGCGGCTTGCCGAGCTGTTCGCCAGCGATGCCGCGCTGTCCGTCGCCCGAGACGACAACGAGTCCAACCGCCACACCGGCGAGCGCTGTCCCATGAATCGTAAGCGGAGCGACGGCGCCCTTGCCGTGGCCATTGCCAACCTGCGCGCGCAGGCGCTGCTGGCCGGCTTTGGCACCGAATGTCCAGAGCGCGCGCGCCTCGCCAACGGAATCAGAGCGTGCCTCGATCGCCTCGACGCGTCCGTTGTCGAGCGCGGCCCACGTGACCGGAACGTCCGCAAGCGCACGGCCGGTCGAGTCCGAGATGCGAATCGCAATCGTGTCACTGAGCTTGCGGCCCGCTTCGGCGCTCGGATGATCGTTGAGCGCGGTGAGCCTCGTGTTCGCGGCGACGGGTTCTGCTTCGGCGACAATCGCGAGCGCGCTGTCGATGCGATCGACGGTCGCGAACATCGTCTGACGACCGGGCAGGTCACCGAGCGTCCACACGCTCCGCGCGCGGCCGTCGGCATCGGTGAGTGCCGATTGTGGATCGAGCGTCCCGTTGCCATCGCCGAGGCGGAACTTGACGAGCACACCTTCAACAGGACGCGCACGGCGGCTCGTGACGCGCACGACGACTGCTTGCGGGAGGAGACTCCCGGCGAGCGCGCGCTGCGTGCCGCCCGCAACCGTCGCGATCTCGGCGGCGGTGGCGACGATGGTGATCGGCCCTTTGCCGGTGACGCCGTCGACCGTCGCGGTGACGATCGTGCGGCCGGCGTTCTTGCCGGTCACGCCACCTAACGAGTCGACCGCCGCGACGCTGGTGTCGTCGAGACGCCATTGCGGCACGAGGCCGATCACGGGATGGCCTCGCGCGTCGCGCGGGATGGCGCGCAGCGGCTTGCGTTCGCCCTCGGCGACAACCGGTGTCGTGTCATTGGCGATGCCGACGACGTCGACGGACATTACTGTTTGCTTAACAACAATGCGTGACCTCGCAATGAGGTCGGCGACGGCGATGCTGATCGTCGTTCTGCCGGGGCCCTGCGCGATCACGGAGCCGTCGTTCAGGACGGTCGCGACCTTGGGATTCTCACTGACCCAGGTGGGCGTGGCGCCAACGAGCAGCGCACCGCTCTTGTCGGTGATCGTCGCGGCGAGGTGAATGGTATCGCCGATGGCGAACGCCGTGTCCGCGGCGGGACGCAGCCCCACCCATGAGGCACCCAGGTTGCCGATCGTCTGGTGACTCGCGGATTTGCCGATGACGCCGTAGGAGTACAGAAAAGAAATGATCGACACGAGTGCCGCGCCGGTAGACGCGGCCATCGCGACGAGCTTTCCGGCATTATGAATGAGCGGCTTTTGCGCGGGGCCGCTGACTCGCGTGGGGGAGGCCATACACATATGGGACGGCAGCGAAGGCGAGCCCGTCACGCGGCGCGAGGCAGAGGTGCGGAGGGTCAACTCGGTCGGGCGAAATAGCCGACCCGTGGGAGGGTACAGGCTGGCGGGAGAAAGAGCGAACGGCGCGGCGCGAACAGCGCGGCGAATACGGCGCGGCGAATACGGCGCGGCGAGTACGGCGCG
>DATEGN010000351.1:0-13633 GCA_035280125.1 Gemmatimonadaceae bacterium
TTCGGCGTACACGCTGTCGGACGCCGACCATCTTGCGCAGCTCGACGCCTTCGATCTGATCATGATCGAGCAACCGCTCGGCCGTGACGACATCGTTAGGCACGCCAAGCTCCAAAAGCGTCTGAAGACGCGCCTCTGTCTGGATGAATCGATCACCGACGTCGACCGGGCGGAGGACATGATCGAGCTCGGATCGGGCAAGATCATCAACATCAAGCCGGGCCGCGTGGGAGGGTTCACCGTGTCGAAGAGGATTCACGACGTGTGTGAGCGAAATGCGATCCCGGTGTGGTGCGGCGGCATGCTCGAGAGCGGCGTCGGTCGTGCTCATAACGTGGCGCTGGCTTCGCTGCCGAACTTCAGTCTGCCCGGGGACCTCAGCCCGAGCGCACGGTACTGGGAGCGCGACGTCGTAACGCCCGAGTGGACGATGGACGCGGACGGCATGGTGCACGTGCCCACCGCTCCTGGGATTGGGATCACGGTCGATGTCGATCGCGTCGAGGATCTCACGGTGAAGCGCGAAGTGCTCGAGAGCCGCTCGATGGCTGCGCGATGACGACACTGCCGGCAGCAACCGAGCTTCCGGCTGGCGTTAATCATCTTTTCAATTCGGCGCTCCGGCAGTCGCTCGTCGAGCTCCGTCGCGCGATTCATGCCGATCCGGAGCTGTCGTTCCAGGAGGAGCGCACGGCTCAGAGGCTCGAGCGGGCGCTCTCCTCGGTTGCCGGTACAACGGTGCGGCGTGTCGCCGGCACCGGTGTCGTCGCGCGCGTTCGCGGCACCAACCCCTCGGCTCCGCTGGTGGCCATCCGCGGCGACATTGACGCCTTGCCAGTGCGTGAAGAAACGGGATTGCCGTTCGCGTCTCACAACGAGGGCGTGATGCACGCGTGTGGACACGACGTCCACGCAACGTGGGCCGTGGCCGCCGCGGCGCTTCTCGCCGAACATCCAGCGTTTGGTGATGTGCTGGTCGTTTTGCAGCCGGCCGAGGAAACCGGGCGTGGTGCGCCCGCCATCATCGAGAGCGGTGTGTTGGACGACGCGCGCGCCATCTTCGGTGGCCACGTTGATCGGCGGTTCGCGGTCGGACAGGTCGTCGCGGACGAGGGCCCACTCGCGGCCTCCGCCGACATGTTCGAGATCGAGCTCGTGGGGCAGGGAGCACATGCGGCTCGGCCTCACGAGTCAGCGGATCCCATCGTCGGCTTGGGCGCGCTCATCGGTGCGATCCAGACGATCGTTGCGCGGCGTCTCAATCCGGCGAACCCTGGCGTCGTCACGATCGGTACCGTGCGTGCCGGGACAGCGTCGAATGTCATTCCCGATCGCGCAACGCTCACCGGGACGGTGCGGGCTGTGGACGCCCCGTCGCGGCGCTTGATGCTCGACGAGGTGCGTCGAATGTCGGAGAGCGTTGCCGCAGCGTATCGGTTGACGGCACACGTCAAGCTCGAGTTGGGCACACCGCCAATCGTGAATCCGCCTAACGCGACAGCGTGGGCGCGCCGCGCGGCGACATCGCTCCTTGGCGAATCCAACGTGGTGCCACTCGGGTTTCTGAACTTGGCCGGCGAAGACTTCGCGCATTACATGGAGCGCATTCCTGGGTGCTTTCTTCGCATTGGCGCCCGCGAGCCGGGCGGTGTTGCGATTCCCGCTCACGCTCCGAAGTTCTACGCGGCAGAAGAGAGCATCTTCGTCGGCGCGGCAGTGCTCGCCGAAGCTGCGCGAGTCGCTTCGGCGGCTTTGGCAGAGAGTTGAGGGCAGAGAGCAGGACGGTGGTCTGTTCTCCGGCTAGCGGCCTCTCGCTCCGCGATTAAGTTCGCTCGACGCTTCAGCGCGCTTTCACCCTCCGCCCTCTGCACTCAACTCTCTCCTCCAGATGGCTTCCCTCAATCGCACGCTTACACTTCGCGACCTGATCCTCATTGTCATCGGCACCGTCATCGGTTCGGGGATCTTCCTCGTGCCCGGTGTGGTGCTGAGGCAGAGCAACGGATCCATGGGCGTCGCGCTTCTCGTCTGGCTGGCAGCGGGAGTGCTCTCGCTGCTCGGCGCCCTGACCTACGGTGAGATGGGCGCGTCGAAGCCTGATGCCGGGGGACTCTATGTCTACCTGCGCGACGCGTTAGGCCCACTGCCGGCGTTTCTCTATGGTTGGACGATGTTCTTTGTCATGGCGTCGGGATCGTGCGCGACGCTCGCCGTCGCGTTCACGAGCTACCTCGGTCAATTCGTGACACTCTCGCCGGTTGCGGGAAAGATCGTCTCGATCCTCATGATTTTCGTCGTCATGGTGATCAACGTTCGCGGAACGCGGCAGGGGGCAAACGTTCAGGGGATTGCAACCGGTATCAAAGTCGCCGCCATCCTCGTTATGAGCGGGCTGTTGATCGCGGTTGGCCGCGGGTTCTCACAGACGCCTACGTTCTGGCCGGCGGCATGGAACGGATCCCTGTTTGCGGGCGTCGGGGCGGCAATGATCGGCGTGCTCTGGGCGTACGAGGGCTGGCAATATGTCACCTTCTCGGCGGGTGAGACGAAGGACCCTCAACGCGTTTTCCCGTTAGGCATCGGCGTCGGTACGGCGGCCATCATCGCGATCTACGTCCTTGCGAACATCGGTTACTTTGCGGCGCTCGGCGCGGACGGCGCGATGAAGAGCGATCGGATCGCGGCCGAATCGATGGCGGCGGCGTTCGGCCCCGCGGCGGGAAAGCTCATCGCGGCGACCATTCTCGTCTCGATGTTCAGCGCCACGAACGGTATCATCCTCACGGCGCCTCGACTGTATTACTCGATGTCGCGTGACGGTCTGTTCTTCGCGAAGCTGGCCGAGGTGCATCCGCGCTTCAGCACTCCGGTGTTCGCGATCGTTACGAGCTCGCTCTGGGCGATGGTGCTGGCGTCGGTCGGCAAGTTCCAGCAGCTGTTCACGTATGTCGTGTTCGTCGGCTGGATTTTTTACGCGCTCGGCGCGCTCGCGATTTTCGTGTACCGGCGACGGGAGCCCAATCTTCCGCGGCCATTCCGAACGCCCGGTTATCCGCTGACTCCGATTCTTTTCGTGCTCTCGGCGGCGGCGATCGTTATCAACACGATTGCAACGCAACCGCAAAATGTGATCTTCGCGGTCGTGTTGATGGTGCTCGGCATTCCAGCTTATTACATGTGGCGCAGTCGATTGGCGAAGGCACCTCCGGATGCGTTGAAGTCATCCAGCGTGAACGTGCGCGAAACGGTGTAGCTCGACGAAAGAACTGGTCGTGGAGCGTGTGAGGTCGGTCACCGCGCGCCGCGCGGAAATCGGCACCTTCAGGCGTCCGACGGGAGGGGGTGCCATGCACGACAAGCAGCTCAGTGTTGGCGCGAAGCTCATCGTGTCGACCGGTGCTGGGGATGAAGAAGACGAAGTGATACGCGTCCTCGTCGACGCCGTCGACGCGGGCGTGTGGGTGGTGGAAACGGCGCGCAACGCTCGAGTGATCGTTATGAAGGGACGCAACAACTCGCCTTGGATGGACCCGACCTTCGACGAACAGCACTCCAGCTATTGACCGCAGATGGGGCACGGGAAAGGGGACGGGGAACGTGTTCCCCGTCCCCTTTTGCACTTCCCGTCACGCTCGTTAGGGCGTCATCTCGGGATCATACGTGTTGATGAACTCGAGGAATCGCGAGACCTGCAGAATGTCGCGACCTTCGAAGCGAATCCCGTGTGATGATGTCCGCTGGACGATTGGCAGAAAACTGAGCATCTCGGCGGGAGTGTAATTCTTGAATATCACGTCGAGCCGCACCGGCGCTCGCACGACGAATGGGTGCAGTGACGCCCGCCGTAGAACGCCAGCTTTCACTTTTTGCCTGACAAGCTGCTGCGCCGCCTCGGGCGTCATCGTCGCGGCGGAATGGAAGCTGATCGCCTGCTTGACGACCGCGCCCTCCATGTTGCCAATGAGCGACTGCGCCTCGGCGACCGCGACGTTGTCACCGGAAATCGCGACGATCGGGACGCCGAAATAGCCCGCGATGGCCGCGTTGATTCCCGATTCCGGCATGGCAACGCCATTGAGCTCGACCGAGGCCAGGTGCGCGCTGGAGATGGTATGCGCGCGGACGCCGGCGGAATTCGTGGTTGCCGCATGATACCCAATAAAGACGGCCGCATCGAAGGTCGAGTCGATACCTTGCATCATCATGAGCGGTCGTGGCCATGACCGAATGATCGTCACATCGGGCGGGAACTTGTCGATGAGCAGACTCTCACCATTCCCGTGCGAGTCGCTGACGATGATCTGCGTCGCTCCGGCGTCGCGAGCTCCCGCGACGGCCGCGAGCGCCTCACCCGTCATGAACTCGCGGGCCCGCGCATACTCGAACCCCGTCGGAGACAGCTGATCAGCGGTAACGACGCCCGCGATCCCCTCCATGTCCACGGAGATGTACACCTTCGTTGGTCGCTGAGCACTCACCGGGCCGGCGAGCACGAGAAGGAGTAGTACCAGAGGATGCAATGATCGGCTCATGTCGAAGCACGAGAGGGCGAAGTGCCGAGCAGTGTGCGCGGCGCGGTGGGGTCGAAGTGTCCGATTGTCGGGTGCCGAAGTTAACTTGAGAGTGGCCGACCGCCAGGTACGCCACTACCGAGGGAATCCCCCTCCCAAAGCGCGGATTCCTAACACACTTTGTAGTGCGACGACACCTACCACCTCCAGGTTTGAAATGAAGCGATTCGTGATCTTCCTGCTCCCATGCCTGTTCCTTGGCGCCTGCCTAACGGAGCCGAAGCAGTGCGTGTCGAATCCGAGCAATCCGGCGACGGAGACCTTCGCCGCCTCGCTCGGCGTGAATCTGGACAGTATGAACCTTACCGCGGCCGGCGACTACACTCAGGACCTCGTCACCGGTACTGGCGCGCAACTGGACTCGCTCCAGACGGTGCAGATTCACTATACGGCGTACCTCGTCAACGGAACCATGGTCGATCAAGTGATCGATCAGCCCTTTCCGATCGACTTGAGCAGGACGGCCACGCCCGGGCTGGCAGACGGTATGTTGGGCATGTTGGAGGGAGGCACACGGCTCATCGTCGTGCCATCGCAACTCGCGCTCGGACCTTGCCCGAATGGACCGGTGCCCGGCAATTCAACGCTCATCTACAAGGTGGACCTGCTGCAAATCGGGCTCTGAGCTTTCGTGAGTGGCCCGCTCTGGACGCCGTCGCCGGCGAGCATTGCGCGGGCCAATCTCACGCGCTTCATGCGGGCCGCGAATACCCGCGGCTCGAAGGTGCACGACTATGCCAGCCTGCATGCGTGGTCGATCCGGGAGCCGGCGGCGTTCTGGAGCGCAGTCTGGGAATTCTGCGGAATCATCGCCGACCGTGATACCGACGGATCCGCGTGGCGGTCGGTGCTCATCGGCGCCGAGCGAATGGCACCACCCGACCCCATGCTCGGTCCTCGATGGTTCGACGGCGCACGGCTGAACTTCGCTGAGAATTTGCTTCGGTTTCGTGACGATCACGTCGCGATCATCGCCTGGAACGAGCTTGGCCCCACCCGCAGACTCACATTCGCCCAGCTGTATGCGGAGACCGCGCGGCTGGCGGCCGCGCTGCGGGCGCACGGCGTGCGCGCGGGCGATCGGCTCGCCGCGTTCATGCCTAACGTCGCCGACACCGTCATCGCAATGCTGGCGACGACGAGCATCGGCGCGATTTGGTCCTCGTGCTCGCCCGACTTCGGCGTGCAGGGAGTGTTGGACCGCTTTGGCCAGATCGAGCCGCGCATCCTCTTCTGTGCTGACGGCTATCGATACGCTGGTAAAGAGGTCGACTCGCTAGGCACGGTCGCCGGCATCGCGCAACGAATCTCGACAGTCGAGCGCATTATCGTTGTCCCTTGCCTTCGGGACACGCCGGACATTCGCCATGTCCCGCGCGCAGTGCTCTATAGTGATTTCATCGCTGCGACTCGATCGCTCGACACGTGCGAGTTCGCGCGGCTGCCGTTCGATCATCCGTTGTACGTGATGTACTCGTCAGGCACCACCGGCCTTCCGAAGTGCATGGTCCATTGCGCTGGCGGCACGCTGCTGCAACATCAAAAGGAACACGTGCTGCACTGCGACCTCCGTCGAGACGATCGCCTGTTCTATTTCACGACCTGTGGTTGGATGATGTGGAACTGGCTCGTCTCCTCGCTCGCGGTCGGGTCGGCGATCGTGCTCTATGACGGCGCGGCGTTTCTTCGGCGGGGTCCGATTCTCTGGGACATGGCCGCGGCGGAGCGGATTACGGCATTTGGGACAAGCGCAAAGTGGCTCGCCCTCGCGGAGAAGGAAGGCATCAGCCCGCGTCACACGCACGATCTCTCTGCGCTGCAATCGATCCTGTCTACGGGAAGTCCGCTTGCAGCGCACAGCTTCGACTACGTGTACGAGCACGTGAAGCCCGACGTGCGACTCAGCAGCATTAGCGGCGGCACGGATCTGATCTCCTGCTTCGCTCTCGGCAATCCGATTGGACCGGTGTGGCGCGGTGAGATTCAGGTGCGAGGACTCGGCATGAAGGTCGAAATCTTCGATGACGCAGGCGAACCGATTGCCGAGCGTCCCGGAGAGCTGGTGTGCACGGCGCCGTTCCCGAGCATGCCGATCTATTTCTGGAACGACCCAGCCGGCGACAAATATCGGTCTGCGTACTTCGATCACTTTCCTAATGCGTGGCGACACGGCGACTGGGCGGAGTTGACCAGCCACGATGGCGTCGTGATCTACGGTCGAAGTGATGCGACGTTGAATCCAAGCGGTGTCCGAATCGGCACCGCCGAGATCTACCGACAGGTAGAGCAGCTGCCCGAGGTGCTCGAGAGTCTCGTCGTCAGTCAACAGCTACCGGGGGCCGGCGAGGACGTGCGAATCGTGCTCTTCGTGCGCCTTGTCGAAGGCGCATCGCTCACCGACGCGTTGAAAGAACGCATTCGGGCGCAGATACGCGCGAACACGAGTCCGCATCACGTGCCGAAGAGAATCGTGCAAGTCGCCGATATTCCGCGAACCATCAGCGGCAAGATCACCGAGCTCGCGGTACGTGATGTGATCCACGGTCGACCGGTGAAGAATCGCGACGCGTTGGCGAATCCAGAAGCGCTCGAGTTGTTTCGTGATCTGCCTGAGCTGCAGGACTGACCGAGGGGCTAGGGTCTGGGGGCAGGGGGTTAGGGCGTGGACCCTAGCCCCTAGGCTCTAGCCCCTAGCCCCTTCGTATATTCCGCATCAGGGCACTATCAGCACCGGAGCTTTCATGGCCACTGCGACTTTGCCAGCCTCTTCAGGCACACAGGACATCTTCCCAATCAACGGGACCGACTACGTCGAGTTCTATGTCGGGAACGCGAAGCAGGCGGCGCATTTCTATCAGTCTGGCTTCGGATTCCAGCTCGTCGGCTATCGTGGCCCTGAAACTGGCACGCGCGATCGCGCGAGCTATCTACTGCAACAAAACAAGATCCGACTCGTGCTGACGTCGGCGCTCGCACCAGAGGGCGAGATCGCGCAGCACGTTCACAAGCATGGCGACGGTGTGCGCGATATTGCGTTGTGGGTCGAAGACGCGCGCGACGCATTCACGAAGGCTGTCGCACGCGGTGCCGTGCCACTGCACGAACCGAAAGTGCTGCAGGACGACGCAGGTGAGATCGTCATCGCCGCGATTCGCATTTACGGCGACACGATTCACTCGCTCGTCGAGCGACGCAACTATCGCGGTCTGTTCATGCCTGGCTTTGCCAAACGCGCGTCGCACTATCAGGCGCCGGAGACTGGGCTGCAGTACGTCGACCACTGCGTTGGAAACGTCGAGCTCGGGAAGATGAACGTCTGGGTCGGCTTCTACGAGAAGGTGATGGGGTTCAAGAATCTCATCACGTTCGACGACGCTGACATCTCGACCGAGTACAGCGCGCTGATGTCGAAGGTCATGGCGAATGGGAACGAGCGGATCAAGTTCCCGATCAACGAGCCAGCGCAGGGCAAGAAGAAGTCGCAGATCGACGAATATCTGGACTTCTACCGTGGTCCGGGTGTCCAGCACCTCGCGCTCGCGACGAACGATATCATCAAGACGGTCACGACACTCCGCGATCGTGGCATCGAGTTCCTGCAGACACCGACGTCGTACTACGCCGACCTGCAGCGCCGCGTCGGCAAGATCGACGAGCCGATCGACACACTTCAAGAGCTCGGAATTCTGGTCGATCGCGATCCGGACGGCTACCTGTTGCAAATCTTCTCACGCAACGCGCAAGATCGGCCGACCGTGTTCTACGAGATCATTCAGCGCAAGGGTGCGCGCGGGTTCGGGAAGGGCAACTTCCGCGCGTTGTTCGAAGCGATCGAACGCGAGCAAGCAGCGAGAGGGAACCTTTGAGTAGAGGGTAGCGGGTCGAGAGCAGAGGGTGAGGACCTCTACCCTCTACACTCTGCCCTCTACCCAGACCTGGATTCGCCCATGCCCATCTATCACACGTTAGGCTCGATTCCTCGCAAGCGGCACATTGCCTTCCGCAAGCCGAACGGCGGCATCTATGCGGAGGAGTTGATGGGCCACGAGGGGTTCACCGGCACGTCGGCGCTGCTGTATCACGTCCATCCGCCGACGACCGTGAAATCGGTCAAGCGCGTCAAGGAGCTCGCGTACGAAGCCGACCCCGATGCGGCGCTGCGGCACCGGCATTTTCGCACGTCCCAGGCGAAGAGCGGCGGCAGTCCAACGCTCGACCGACTGCCACTGATGTTCAACGCCGATATCGCGATGCTCTACGTCGAGCCGGATGAGCAGGACGCGCATTTCTATCGCAACGCACAAAGCGACGAGGTGGTCTACGTTGCCAAAGGCAGCGGAACGCTCGAGTCGGTCTTTGGCGACCTGCCGTTTCGCGAGGGCGACTACCTGATCATTCATCGCGGCATCCTGCATCGGTATAAGCTGGACATGAAAGCGGACCAGCCAAAATTCCTCGTCATGGAGAGTCGAGGGCACGTCCGCTGGCCCAAGCGATACCGCAATGAGTTCGGGCAACTCAAGGAGGGCGCTCCGTACTCCGAGCGTGACATTCGCCGGCCCACGGAGCTCAAGACCCACGACGAGATGGGTGATTTTCGTCTCCTCGTGAAGCAGTACGACGGCCTCAACGAGTTCATTCTCGATCACCACCCGTTCGACGTTGTGGGCTGGGATGGTTACTTCTATCCCTGGGCGTTCAACATCTACGACTTCGAGCCGATCGTCGGTCGTGTGCACCAGCCGCCGCCGGTCCATCAGACATTCGAGGGAGACGGATTTGTAATTTGCTCATTTTGTCCACGTCCGTACGACTTCGACCCCGAGGCGGTACCCGCTCCCTATAACCACAGCAACGTGGATTCGGACGAGGTGCTGTACTATGCCTCGAGCGAATTCATGAGTCGCAAAGGGATTGAATTCGGAAGTATCACGCACCATCCCGACGGCATTCCGCACGGGCCTCATCCGGGACGCGCCGAGGCGTCGATTGGTGCGAAGCGCACGGACGAGTTAGCGGTGATGATGGATTCCTTCCGCCCGCTGCGCATCGCCAAACAAGCGATTGCGATCGAGGATCCGAACTACCAGAAGAGCTGGATCGAGCAGCAGCACGCCGGCTTCAATCCGCCGACGACCTGACGGCCAATTCCTTCACGTGGCGCACCTAGCGACGCTCGCGCTGCGTTAGCGAATAGAGTTGCGCCGTTTGGGTGGGCGTGAGGTCGTAGGCGTCGGTCGCTTTCGCCACGGGGTGCGCTCCGTCCATGCCGACAACGCCTGGCCGAATCCAGCTCCGCTCGCACGAGGGGCACGTCGCGATGCTCAGATTCAAGCCGACGAGTCGACGTTTGCCGAGTGCGGCCGCGACCCGCTCACCAAAGTCCGGGATCATGATGCCGGCGCGACCAAGGACGTCGTCGAAAACGGCCGAGGGCGCGCGCTGGAGCAGGCGAGTCGTGCGTGCGTAACGACTGCACGGGGTACACGCTTCGCGCGACTTGAGCGCGAGCCACATGATGAAGCCACCAACGAGAAAGCCGACGATCTGCAGCAGCTCGTGCGCGTAGCCCAGCATGCCGAGCTCGCCGGTCTTGTCGATGGTTTGGCCGCCCTGATTCTGAATCATCAGCTGCATGTGCTCGGTGCGGAGCCTCAGGTAATACCAGAACGGTACCTGATCCCGCACCATGCTCCCATCGGTGAGGCTGATGGTCGCGTATTCGACCCAGTGCATGAGAAGCCAAGTCGAGAATCCAATCGCCAGCATCTCGAAGAGCATGCGACGGCTGGGCAGTGTCTGGGTCGCGCGCGCCGCGGCATAGTAGCCGCTCGCCGCGCCGAATCCGCCGAAAAGCGCGCCGCCTGGCAGAACGAACCAGAAGGTGAGACCCAGGAGGTCGAGATCGAGCCAGCGCTCGAGACCAACGTTGATCGCGACGACGCTGATTGCGGCCACGATGCCCGCGAAGGTCGTGAAGACCTCCGCGGACATGTCACGCATCTCGGTCGCGAACGCGGAGCGAATGGGAACCGCGAGTGGTGTATTCACAGTCGTGCCAGTCGGTGATCGTTAGGCAGCTCGGCGCGGTGTCGTGCCGCCGGCGGGCATTGGCTGTGTCGCCGGCGCGCTGTACACCGGACGTCCGCGCTGGGTGAAGGCGAGAACACCGACGCCCCAGAGTACCGAGAAGATGAACGTCGTGATCCAGAGATCGGTGGTCTCACCGGGCGTCTCGAACCAGGCACAGAGCGCGACCGGAAGCGCGGCGATCAGATCGATGGCGTACATGCGCAGCACGCGACGCCAATTCATCGGCTGCTTTCCGAGTAGCTGAAAGCTGTACCGCATGGACGTGCCGACGCCCTCGGCCGTCCCAGGCCGAATGAGCAGGGTACCGATTGGCAAAATCGGAATGAAGAGAATCGTCAACCAGCGCGTTGTTTCGTAGGTGTCTTCGGACACCTGACGGTAATCGAGCAGCCGAATTCCGGTTCCATTCACGGAGTACGGCTTCAGAAAGAGGCGTATCGACATTGGTCTAGGGGAAAAGGTCCTAGAGCCGTGAGCTTCAGGAACGGGCTCGTGGAGATTCGACGTGCCGACCAACAGCCGAGTCACGCGTCGCGTTATGCAATGCCGGACATTCTAGCCGTGCTACGAGTTGTGGCATCAGCGCCGCGGCACTCGTCTTCAAAGCGTGACGCATAGCAGCCGACGACATGTGCCAGAGCTCGATGGACTTCGAACCATTGCAATCGCTGCGGTCGTTCTCTTTCATGTCGCGGGCGCTGCAACGGATTCGCTGAAGAGTGTCGGCAGTTGGGGTTGGATGGGCGTCGATCTCTTCTTCGTCTTGTCTGGCTATCTGATCACGGGGATCCTCCTCGACGAACGCCCGCAGCGGGCGAGCCAGTACGCCCGAGTGTTCTACCTCAAGCGCTTCGTTCGGATTGTGCCGCCGTTCGCGGCGTTGATGATCGCGCTCCTCGTCGCGCCCAAGTTCATGGGACTCCTGCCGGACGACTATCAGTCCTTCGTCGCGGCACAGCCATGGTACTGGCTCTTCGCGACGAATTTTCTCGTCGCGATGGCAACGTGGGCCGGAACGGTGTCAGCGACTGGACCACTGTGGAGCCTGGCCGTCGAAGAGCATTTCTATCTCGTTTGGCCGTGGGTCGTGCGATGGGTCACGGCCCGCACACTCTTCCGCGTCTGCCTCGCCATCATCGTCGCCAGCCCGCTCCTGCGCCTTGTTCTCCTCGGCGTCTTCCATGTCAATCCAGACGCGATCTACGTCCTCACGCCAACGCGCGCCGACACGATCGCCTTCGGAGCTGCGGTCGCGATCCTCATGCGCACCGACGAGCAGCGCGGGCTCGTTAGGCGCTGGTCGGCACCCTCGATGATCGCCGGAGCTATTGTCACGCTCGCGGTCATCGGCATCGCGCGGACCCCGGAGTGGTTTACGGCACCGATGGAGGTCATCGGATTCTCGGCTGTCGCGCTGCTCGCGGCCGGTGTCGTCGGGTTTGTCGCCACGCACTCGGTGAAGTGGTTGGCAGCGCGACCGGTCTCCGACTTCGGTCATCGATATTCGTATTCGCTCTATCTCTGGCACATGGCAGCCGCGCAGTTCGTGGCCTCCAGAGTCGAGGCGCACGGAATGCGCGCAGAGATCATCGCGGCCGGACTCGGTCTGCTGCCCGCGGCGCTATCATGGCACCTGCTCGAAGCGCCTGCCCTGCGATTGCGCCAGCGAATGCTCGTTCGGGTCTCTAGGTTCGGGCTCCTCGATCAAAAGCTGCAATCGCGGCGCGCGTGAAATCGGAGAGCACGAGAGAGCCACTCATCTCCGCACGTGATTCCAGGAGCCGTTCCCAATCATCGGTGCCTTGCCAGAAGATCGACTTCAACTGCGCGAGCGCCGCCGGATTGGACCGCGTGAGCTTTCTCGCGAACGAATCGAGGCCACTATCGAGCGCGTTTACACTGTCGAACACCTTCGCGTACAAGCCAAACTCCTCGGCCCAACGAGCCGTGCGCCAATCGGCATCGATGGCCATCGCGCTGAATCCTCCGAGTCCAATCTTTTGCTGAATTACCGGTCCAACGACGAACGGGCCAATGCCGACAGCCAGCTCACTCAAACGAATCGACGCCGATTCGACCGCCATCGCATAATCCGAAGCCGCAACGAGACCCACACCGCCGCCGACCGTCTTTCCATGAACGCGCGCGATGATCGGTTTGGGACAGCGCGTCATCGCGAGAATCACGCGCGCGAATCCCATGAAAAACTCTTTGCCACTCGCCGCGTCGCGAATGCTCTTGAGCTCATCGAATGACGCACCGGCGCAAAATGGCCCAGTCTCCCCGCTCCGAAGAAGGATGACGCGCACGTCGTCTTGCGTCCCGAGTCGACGAATCTCGGCCGCGAGCCGGCCCAACAACGCGGCCGGCAGCGAATTCCCCTTCGGATGGGAGAAGCGAAGGGTCGCGACGGCGTCGGCGATCACGACGTCGACCTCGCCATCGGCCGCCTGCGACCTCGAGGTTATGGAATCAGTCATGGCAAAACGCTATACGCGCCGTGCCTGGTGCGCCACGCTTCACCCGCCCCGCGGCTGGGGTGTATAATTCGAGTGCCATGACACCGACCCAGCCCGATCAGACTCAAGCGTCGACTCCCGAGGATGCTGAGCGCCTCGCCTCGTTCGAGGCGCGAATTGCCGCGGGCGAGACGATCGAGCCGAAGGACTGGATGCCGGAACGCTATCGCCGGCAGCTGGTGCGCATGATGTCGCAGCACGCCCATTCGGAGGTCGTCGGGATGCTGCCCGAGGGCAACTGGATCACGCGCGCGCCCTCGCTCAGGCGCAAGATGTCGCTCCTCGCGAAGGTGCAGGACGAAGCCGGCCACGGCCTCTACATCTACTGTGGTACGGAGACGCTCGGGGTGGATCGGCAGGAATTGATTGAGCAGCTACTCACCGGCACCGCGAAGTACTCGAGCATCTTCAATTATCCGACGTTGACGTGGGCCGACATCGGCGCGATCG
>DATEGN010000352.1:0-10029 GCA_035280125.1 Gemmatimonadaceae bacterium
CTCGCGGCGAGCTCACCGAGATTCTGCTCATAGCTCACATGGAAATCGGCAAAGCGCGTGTTCGCCGGGTAGGCCCCGAACGACCCCAGGCGAGGAACTCGGCGCATCACCTCTGCGGCAACAATGCCGCTCATCGCCTTCCGCGGCGTGTACACGAGATTCAGATAGTGCGTCTGCCAGCCGAGATTGCGCGACGCCGTGGCCAGCATGTCGTAGGCGAACATGCTCGCGAACTGGGCTCCGGCGCCGCGGAATGCACGCGTCATCGCCGGATACATATAGCCTGTGCGCAGATCGGCCGAATCGAACTCGTACACGATGCGCGCGCGGGGCCCGAGCGACGCCGTTTGAAGCGGCACGTAGCTGTCCACTGCACGGAGATAGTTGCCGGTGAGCTCGTGGCCGGAGTTGAGTGCACTCGGATACCAGCCGAACGTCACGCCTTGCACCTTGGAGTCGCGAATCGCGTCGGCGATGCGAAAATCCTGGCTGATGTTGTGAAAGAGGATCTTGTCGCATCCAGTGCTGCGCACCGCGTCGACGAGCGCATTGATGTAGCGCACCGACCCCGCATGATCCTCGGGGTGATGCCACGGCTCGTTGATCAACTCAATGAACACGATCGCCGGCTCATTTTTGATCGCGACGCCGGTGTACGGATTGACGTGATTGAGTAGTTGCTCGAGATAGTTGACCTGCGCCGCGATCGCCGCTGGCTTTGTCCCAAGGTCCCCCTTGGAGAAATGATTGGAGAACCCTGGTGGCGACGTGTCGCGCAGCGCATCCGGCCAATTCGCGCTATACGTCTGGATCGGACTCAGGAGCATATAGATGCCCCGCTCCCGAGCGCGCGCGATGAGATAATCGAACAGATCAAGATGGTCGTTGACGATCAGATTTCCCGCGTGATCGGAGTTTTCCCAATCACCCCACAGCGTCAGGCGCAACCCGTCCCATCCCATTCGTGCGAACTGCGCCATGTCGTCATCGATCATCGTCTTCCGATCGGCACCGAGGTAGCCGGCGGCGCGATAGTCCGAGGCGGATGGGAGGATGTAGTTCGCGCCGAACAGCGCGACTTCGGAGCGATCGTCGCGCCAACGCACGACGCCCGTGTTGTCCAGATACACCGCACGTGTCGCACGATTGGTGGGACGCTGCTGTGCGGACGACACTGCGGCGACAGCGCACGCCATGAATAGTGCGCCGAGGTGAAGAGTGTGTCGCGTCGTCATGCGTGCCTTCTGCGCCGGGCGCTCACGCTGTTCTCGTTCGGTACTGCCACCGACTCGCGCTCGACGACGTCTGCCTCGAGCATTTCGGATTGCGGAGCGAGTACCGTTCGCGATTCGATCTGCTGAATGAGCATCGACGCCGCACGCGCCCCCATCTGTCGCTTGGGCATGCGCACCGTCGTGAGCGGCACGGACGCGTACTCTGCCAGCGCGATGTCGTCGAACCCGACGACCGATACGTCGGTAGGAACGCGGAGCCCGAGCTCGGACAGCGCACGACAGACGCCGATCGCGACAAGATCGTTGTAGCAAGTGATCCCCGTCGCTCGTTCACTCGGCCGCCGTCCAGCGAAGTAGCTCATCGCGGCGCGATATCCGTCGGTGAGGTGCGCGCCGGCGAAGACGATGTCGTTTTCCGTGAGCATGATCTGCGATGTCGCCGACGTCGCGAGGCGGACGCCGTCGATCCGCTCCCGACTGTGCATCGAATACGGCGGCCCCGCGAAGTGCGCGAGCCGCGTGTGGCCACGTTCGATGAGATGATCGGCGGCGCGCCGCGAGGCACTCACATTGTCTACATCCACGAGACTGGCGCGTAAGCCACGCACACGTTCCAACAGCACCAGCGGGATGTTGCGGCGCTTGAGGTCGAAGAGGTGCGCGAGATCTGCCGTCTCATCGAGCACCGGTGTGAGCATGATCCCGTCGATGCCATTCGCGCGCAGCGAGTGGACGGCGCGGCACTCGGCGTCGTGCTCTCCCTCCGAGCTGGCGACGATCAACATGTAGCCACTGTGCTCAGCGATTTCCCGCGCGCCGAGGACGACTTCGGCGTAGTAGGGATTGTCGACTTCCTTGATGACGAGCCCTAACGTCGTCCCGCGTTTGGCGCGATCGCGCCGCGGCGGTGCGTGCTGCGCGCGATAATTGAGCAGGGCGATAGCGCTCATGACGCGCTCGCGCGTGTGCTCGCGGACGTCGGAGCTGCTGTTCAGCACCGCCGATACCGTGGCCTTGGAGACGTCGGCCAATCGGGCTACGTCCTGCATCGTGGCGCGGCGGGTGGTGCGCTCAGCCATGGGCGACGGTGCTTGGGGCGAACGACTCTGAACGCGAGCGAACGTGTTCAGTTGCCGACGAGCATGGCTCCGGAATCGAGGTCTGTCAATGCGTCAAGAAGAGAAAATGCGCGACGCGCAGCTTAGAGCTTCTGTTTCGCGCTGTCTTTCAGTGCTCCTTGCGCCTTGCTGTCATCGAGCCACGCCGGAAACGGCGGCTGCGCTGGGGGTGATGGGCGCCAGAGATTCGATGCGTGCACTTTGAGCGCGACGTCAGTCATCAGATAGCCATGATTCTCGAGGATGGCCGTCTCGGCCTCCGAGAACGTGTTCAGGTCCGTTCGAATGTGCGCGATCATCGTCGCCGTCGCCTTCGAGTAGCCCGATGTGTCGGCCTTGTCGTACTCGACGCGCGACCCACCCGTTGACCAATACGTGCCGCCGAATCCCGCCTTGCCGCCCGGGCCGATTCCGGAGACGTAGCTGTCAATCAGCCAACGTTTGCGAAGCGCGCGTGCCTGATTGCCCATGATGTCGGGATAGCGCTTGATGTCAGCGAGTGTCCCGCGGTCGCGAGCAAACTCGAATGGACCACCAGCATCCGATACGAGAAGTGTCGCGGCGCCTTTCCACGACGGCTCGAGTCCCATGTTGTCGTAGACACCGCCGTCACTGAGACGGATCTCCTTTCGACATCTATCTGCATCCGGACCCCTCGCCATTCCGCCCTGGAGGCTCGTTGGGTCGACCAGCGTGGAGATCGGAGCAAAGATTGGAGGAAAACAGGCCGACGCCGCCGCCGCGTGTGCAATGCCGATCGCGCCCAGGTTCGTGCTGGAGTAACCCGCCTGAAAATCGCCCGCCCGGTCGCGCGTGTAGATCCAGTTCACGCCGAAAACCATGTCGGTCGCGCAAAACACGAATGTGGGAGCCGGTGGCAGGGCGGTGAGCGATTTCTCCGTCACATGCTTCTCGAGCTCCTTCGCGACGAGCTCCGGCAACGATCGTCCCCAATTTTGCGGCAAGGCTTTCTTGAGCAAAATCGTACGTCGCAGATTGTACGAGGTCAGCTCATGCACCTTCGCTGCCAACGCGTCGAAGTTGCCGAGCGGGGCACCTGCCTTCGGCGGGCTCGCCATCATTGCATCAGCGAGGCACGCCGCCATGAGGCTGCCGCCTGAAACCGACGTGATGATGTCGACGCTGGTGAGCACGCCGAGCTCATTCAATCGACGCAGCGCGCCGAGATGGAAGAGCGTCGCACGAAAGCCTCCGCCCGAGAGGGCAAGCGCGAGTCCGCGCCTAACGCCACTCGGCGCGAGCGATGTGGCGAACGTGTCCGTCATGGGCCGCGCAGTTTCCGCGGGCATGGTCACCTCTATGGTTGTGCGAGATCCTCGATCTTCGTCCACGCTCCTTCGTTGGCCGGATCGCACGTCTTGGCGCGATCGCAAACCAGAAACCTGACAATCGGGTGCACCTCGAAGAGCGACATCCGCTTGGGGTCCCCAGACAACGGGTTGTCGGGATCGTCGTTCACATGGTGCTTGCTGTCGTAAAATAGCTGTCCAACGACGAGCACTTGCTGCGCCTTGCGCTCGATGCTCTCGAGCGCTGCCTTCGTCCAGCCGTCGGGACGATTCTCGGGAATCATCTCGACAACGAATCCGTCCATCTCGTCGCTGCCCGCTTCTGACGCAATCGTGATATGTATGTCGTTGTTGGATGCGCCGTGGAGATTGCAGTTGACCGACTCGCCCGTATTCGGGTGCGGGTCGCCGACGATGAAGCCGGCAACCGCCACGAGATCACCCTCACTGATCTTCCCACCGTGCATCGGCATCGCGTGCAGCTTCTGCCGTTGCGACGCCGAGAGAGCCGCTTTCTTGTCGCCGACGCGTTTGGTTGCTTCGCCCTGTAACGTCGAAAAATCGTCGACCGTGAGCAACCGTGGCTTGTTGCCCGTTGGCATCGTGCGCTTGAGAGTGTTCGAAAGTCCATCGGGCGTGTCTTCTGCCGCGCACCCAAATTCAGGGCAACTCGTGAGGCGGACGACGCACGCGCTGGACTTGTGACTGCTCCTCGCACTCGAGGTCGTTGACGTCGTACTCGCGACGTTCGCCGTCACGCCGATCACGAGCGGCAACATCGTGGCGGCGCCGAGGACTTTGGTATTCACTATTTCGTCTCCTCGGCCGGCGCTTTCGCTGGTACTTTGGGGAACACGCCGACGCCTTCCGGCGGCATCACACCCGGTGGCTGCTTGTCGAGTTGCTTGAGGGTCGTATCGCGCTGCGTTTGAAGGCCCTTCCCTACGGCATATGAGCTGGCACTGATGCCAAGGAGCGTGAGTACGCCGGTCGGAATCTCCGGAAGGCCTGTGCTGTCGGGAGCAACCGTTACATAGAAAACACTCAACGCAATGACGATCGTAAATACGAGGAGCTGAAAGCGAGACATGCTCGCCTCGCCCGTTGGCTCCGAGACCAGATGACTGAGGTCAATGCCTTTCTTGCCTCGCGCGATGAGATAGATCAACTCCCCGGCGAGCAGCGCGATGAAGGCGAGCAGCACCCACCCAGCGCCCAGACGCACGATCTCCATAGGACCTCCTTTCTCAAATTGACTAACGGAAAAAGCGGTTGCGACCTGACAATAGAGTGAGAGCTTTCCCAAGCATGTAGGTGACGTGACTCGCGCCGACAAAGGTCAGCGTCGAGCCGGGAATGTCAGGGAGCGACCCCGACCCGCTCGACGCAATGACCCGATACGCGTAGATCGCCGCGACGATGAGCGTCGACACCAGGAGCTGCGCACGGGCAGGACTCAGCGACTCCGTTGCACTGAAACTTTTGTCGTGCAGGAGTCCGCGCGTGTTGATTCGGCCGGTCGCGAGCTGCACGCCGATGACCGCGATCAGCGCCGCAAAGAACGCTGCACCTGTTACGCGGTAGGCTGCGAGAAGGGGCGACATCATCGCCTCACATGGTGGCCCGCCATGCTAGCATGTCAGGTTGTCGCACGCAAGCCACGCTTATCATTAAAGGATTCTCATGATGACGACGCATTCCTTCGCGATATCTTTCGTTGCCCGTGCCGCTCGCGACTCACATGTTGAACGCTTCCCTCGATCGGAGACAAGCATGCGACCACCCGTGCTTCTACTGTTCGGCGCGCTAGCGCTCGGCGTCTGCACGCCTGATCCAGCACGCAGCCAAGCCGCGGTCGCCAGCACCGGACTGAATGTGCGAAGCGGCCAAAGCACACAGTCTGACGTCCGTGGAACGATCGAGGCGGGCGACACTGTCGATCTCGTGAGCGCGGCCAAACGCAAGGGCTACTACCATGTCACGACACGCGGTAGCACCCCGATTACTGGCTGGGCGTGGGCGGCGCGACTGCATGTGGTCGAAGGCGCCGCATCGGGAAATCCGGGCGTCAGCTTGTCCGGCAATACCGTCGCATCGAACGGCGCCGTCGACTCGTCATGGACCAGGACGGCGTCCAATGCGGTCGACATCCACTGGCCCGACGGTGATCATGCGCTTTGCGCAGCCGATGGCCTGGGCGGCGACTCGCTGACGAATCATCTCAAGAATCGAACGGACGAGCCAACCAGCTATCACGAAGTCAGCTGGGATTCGCTCGCGCAGCTATCGTTCCCACACAATGCGCGGAAGTATCGTGAGGGATCGCACGCCTGGCCGCAGAGTGATCTCGACGCGATTGCCACGTACGAAGGCTTGCCGATCAGTGTCGTTGGGTTTTTGTCAGGCATCAAGGTCGAAGGCAAGGAGAGCACGAACTGCGCACAGACGGATTCCAGCCGCGTCGATTGGCACATGTACCTGACCAAAGGCAAAGGTCAGAAGACTCGTCAGGCAATCGTCGTCGAGACCACGCCACGCGTCCGGCCGAATCATCCCGGCTGGACCGTCGATGCGATCAAGGGATTCGTTCAGGCCGGCGACACAGTGCGCATCAGCGGCTGGCTGATGCTCGATCCAGAACACTTTGATCAGATGTGGCAGTACCGGAGCCCGAGCGACACGACCGGCACGAAGGCGCGCATCACATTATGGGAGATTCACCCGATCACACGGATCGAAGTGCGGCGCAATGGCGCTTGGCAGTCACTCGATCAGTAACCGCGAAGTGACGGGGTCGAGCACTGCCAGTGCTCGATGAAATTATCGGTGGCCAAGACCGCAGATTCGAAGCATCCGGTCTGGCGATGGCTCGTCCGATTGGAGCAGCCCAGCTAACATTAGGGCATGGCTCGCCGCCTTGTCGCGCTCCTGACCTTCCTTGTCATGGCCCACGTGACCATAGTGGGCGGCGACGTCGCGTGCGTCAGCCAGGCGAGAGATGCGGGTGCCGTGCATCACACGGCGAGACGCCACAGACACGTGACCTCGAATGTCCGCCAGGCGGAGCACGATGAAGCCCCCTGCCGTACGCCCTCCGTGCCGATGTGCTGCCAGTCGCTCGCATCCTGCTCCGGAGCACCGGCAATAGCGGAATCGCGACCGTTGGATCGCGTGGCGGGAAGAGAGAATGCCGTGGCCGAGAGCGTGAGCGCACTTCTGCCCTCCCAGATCATCGCGCCGGATCCGCCGCCGCCTCGAGCGTAGGCCAAATCACAATTGCAATCGTGATTTGCGCGGTGTGAGCCTCATCGAGGACTCACCCTTGCGCAGAGTGCGCAGCTCATCGGACCGAGCGCGCGCGCATGGCCATTTCACTCGGAAACGGGATGCTCTCACATATTGGATTTCGCCGCGTCGCCATCGTGTTCATCGGTGGCGCGTCAATTAGTGTCTGGCCGCAGCGCGCCGACGCCCAGCAGCGCGACACGATGCATGCGATGATGTCGCTCGAGCCACTCGGCATCTCCATGAGTCGCATGGGTTCGGGAACCACCTGGATTCCCGATGCCGTCACTCTTCCCACGCGCGAGTTCATGGCCGCCAACTGGGATCTCATGCTCCACGGTTTCGTCTTCGGCCAGTACAACAAGCAGGGCGGGCCGCGCGGTGACGACCAGTTTGGCTCGCTCAACTGGGGCATGTTCATGGCGTCGCACCAGCTCGCCGGTGGACGCTTCCAGGCGCGCACGATGTTGAGCCTGGATCCGTGGACCGTGACGCCGAGAGGGTATCCGCTGCTGCTCCAGACAGGAGAGAGCTATCGCGGGAACCCGCTGCACGACCGCCAGCACCCACACGACTTCTTCATGGAGTTGGGAGTGCTGTACGACCGCGCGATCTCGAAGACTCTGGCCGCTGAACTGTACGTCGCACCGTCCGGCGAGCCTGCGTTAGGCCCCGTGGCCTTTATGCATCGGCCCTCGGCGATGGACAATCCGCTCGCGCCGCTCGGCCATCACTGGCAAGACGCGACTCATATCGCATTCGGTGTCGTGACCGGCGGCGTCTATACAACCGCGTGGAAGCTCGAGGGATCGCTGTTCAACGGCCGCGAGCCTGACGAGAACCGCTGGGACTTCGATCCCATCACGCTGGACTCGTACTCCGGCCGATTGACCGTCAACCCGACGGCACACTGGAGCCTAACGGCTGGTTACGGCTACTTGAAGTCTCCCGAGGCGCTGCATCCCGAGGAGTCGCTTCATCGCGTCACCGCGTCGGTGCTTCAGGGTACGACTATTGGCACGGACGGCCAGTGGTCGAGCGCACTGGTGTGGGGCGCGAATCGGTTCAGCAACACATCGACCTGGTCCAACGCTGTCCTCGTCGAGAGCGAGGCGATTCTCAACAGGTGGAACACGCTCTTCGGCCGTGCCGAGCTCGCGCAGAAGAACGCCGCGGATCTCGTACTCCCAGCTTCATCATTTGCGCCCGAGCACCTCTTCACCGTTAGCAGCGTCTCACTGGGCTACATCCACGAGCTCGGTCGGGGATATGGCGTCACACTCGGGCTCGGCGTTCAGGGCGTCGCCAACTTCGTATCTTCTCAACTCGAGAGCTTCTACGGCTCGCGTACGCCGTTAGGCGGGCTGATCTTCCTGAGACTGCGCTCGTTCCATGTGCGCGCATCGATGACAGAAATGAAGTCGATGCAGATGTGAGTCCCTGATCCTGGACCTAACGACGCGCCGAAAACGCAGCCCTGATCAATGCCGCGAGATAGTCGTTCGCTTGCCTGGCGGAAAGACAAGGCTCGCTCTCGAGCCACCATTCCAGCACGACAAGGAAGGTGGACGCGACGAATTGCGCGATGAGATCGGACGGCAATTCTCGTCGCGTGTCCTGTGGGGAGGCAATGTCGTCGGCGACCGACCTAACGAGCTCTCTATACAGATATTCGTGCACGAGTGCCTGGCGGCGTGTGGCTGTCGCCGTGTCGGAAGCGATGTGGTGACGTTCGACGTGTTCGAAGAGGTGCAGAGTTCGCTCGAGCACGTCGTCGGCGAAATCTCTGTTTCGGGAGGGCGAAACCACCTTCCCTTCTTCCAGAACATCGCGGATGCTGCTCTCGAGCAAGTCTTCCTTGTCGCGAAAGTGCGCGTAGAAGGTCGATCGCCCGACATCAGCGCGCGCGAGGATCTCTTTGACGACGATATCCTCGTATGGCCGCTCGTGAATCAGAGAGGCAAGCGCCTCGTGGAGCAGTCCACGCGTTCGCTGAACCCTCCGGTCATAACCATGCGTCGTCACTCGTGATTCCTCGCTGGCTCTGGCGATCGCGAACATGCCACTCGATTTTGTCCGGAATCGCACACCATGTGGCTCGATGTCCGCGCATTGTCCTGTGCTGAAGTAGAGTAATGTCAGTGCTCGATGGAAGCGCTCGGTAGTTGTGAAACGCTGTCAACATTATCGCGTGAGCAGAATCGCTGCTTTCGACAATGACTGACTGGATGATGAATACGATGACAGACCAACAGCTCCAGACGAAGGGCTTGGTCATGCACTCCGAAGCCCGTTATTACGATCTTCTCGCGTGGGCGCTGACACTTGGCCGAGAGCGGGCGTTCCGCGAGCGGCTGATCCAAATCGCCGAGTTGCAGCCGGGCGAGTCGGCCTTGGACATTGGTTGCGGAACCGGCACGCTTGCGATTGCCGCGAAGGCGAGCGTTGGCTCGTCGGGCAGCGTCGTCGGCATTGATGCATCTCCCGAGATGCTAGTCCGCGCGAACCGCAAGGCAGCGAAAGCCGGCGTCGACGTCCGATTTCAGCCGGCGATCGTGGAGGCGCTTCCCTTCCCTGATGCTTCCTTCGATGTCGTTTTCAGTACGCTGATGCTGCATCACCTCCCGCGGCCGGTGCGCGAGCAATGCACACGCGAAGTTCGCCGCGTCCTCAAGCCCGGTGGACGGTTTCTCGCCGTGGACTTCGCAACACCGGCGCGCGAGCGAAAAGGCTTGTTCGCTCGTTTGCACCGACACGGTCACATGCCGCTTCGCGACCTCACCGATTTGATGAGCGACTCTGGTCTGCACGTAAAGGAGCTCGGCAAGGCAGGAGTCAGCGACCTGTACTATGTTCTCTCCCGCACGCCGAGTCCTAACGAGAGCGCGTCTTCACTCCCAGCAGCGCCTGTATCTCGCTCGTTCGGTCGTCTCCCGGCACCGCGTTGGGCTTGGGCATTGTTGGCGGTCCCTGTCGTGGCAGTTCATAGTTTGGTAATTCGCGGTGTATCATCACATCTGGCACTATCCGTCTTTGCGATGATTGGAGCCGTCGCCTTCATCGTTCTGATCCACTCGGGAC
>DATEGN010000353.1:0-3131 GCA_035280125.1 Gemmatimonadaceae bacterium
GTTGCTAGGCGCTAGGGGCTAGGTACTGGAACAAATGCGGAAGACTCTAGCCCCTAGCCCCTAGCCCCTAGCCCCTAAAGCTGTTCCACCTTGTCCGTCGTTGTACCGGGCCACACCTTTGCCTTCCCTTCCCACGAAGCAAAGGCTCCCCCGTGCAGCACCGACGCCTGCTGGCAGGCGTTCTGTTCGCGTTAGGCACACTGTCCGCCGAAAGCAACGCTCAGGACACCACACAATCGCTCGCCGGATCGACGCGCGTCGCGCTCGACGTGTCGTATGTGCGCCCTCGATACTCGCTCTTTCGAGGGAGCGCTGCTGTCGTGCCGTTCCTGAATGACCACTGGCAGGTGGGCGTTTCTCCCACCTGGGAGGTCGACGGCGGCGTCCAGCACTACTACGTGTCCGGCGGCGGTGAGGTCGTCGCCAACTACTTTCCGCGAGGCGGCGGGCCCTCACAGCCATATGTCGGAGTCTTTGGGTCGCAGTACGGCGCAAGCTTCGCGACGGGGTCGGGAATCTACGGTCTGCAAGCGGGCTGGCTGCGCTTTCTCTCGCCGTCGGTCGCGCTGCGAAGCGAATTCCGATATCGACACTACAGTCTCGATCGCGCACTCGATACGGAGGAGCTCCTGGTGGCGTTCGATCCGTATCTCTTTGGCGTCGCGAGCCGGAGCCTAACGGCGCTGCCGTCGTTCGGCGTGTTCGATGCGACTCTCGTTGCTGATTACACGATGCGGCCGCAGCACTCGCTCGCCGTCAACGCCACCTTGGCCCCATTTCTGACTCGTTGGCTCCAGGCCGGTTCCTCGGCGAACGTTCTGTTCGCGTTCTCGAGCAGCAGCGGCAGTCACCAGGTCGAGCTCTTCGGGCGCGGCTATCTCCCGCTCGACGTACGACTCGTGCCGTTCGGCGAGGTGTTCGTTGGCAACGAGAGCGTGGGTGAGAGCTACGAAACGGTCGGGAGTCGAGGCACACGCGCCGGCGTCCGGACGTATCTCACGCCGGGCGTGGCACTCGACGTCGCGATCCAATGGCGGACCTACAGTGGTGGGTCTCCGCTCATTCCCGAGCCGAATCGAACCATTCGCGCGACCCTGACGACACAGTTCCGCGCACGCCGTGCTCGCGAATGAGGCCTTCGGCAACCGTCGCCTAGTTGACATAGGGATCTTCCGCCCGTATACCTATGTCACCAATGCCTTCGGAGCTCGCCCGTGGCGGGATCGAATCTGTACACCGGGACCCTGGATCTCCTGATTCTGAAAGCGGTGAGCTGGGGACCGAGTCATGGCTACGCGATCGGTCGCTGGATTCGGGAGACGACGGAAGACGTTCTCGTCGTCCAGGAAGGCGTCTTGTATCCTGCTCTTCATCGCCTCGAGCGGCGCGGGCTCCTCAAGGAGGAATGGCGTCGCAGCGAAACTGGACGAGACGCCAAGTATTACTCGCTCACCGCCGCCGGCCGTCGCGAGCTGCGCGCTGAAACCTCACGCTGGATCGAGCACACGCGTGCGGTCAATCGCGCGCTTGCCGTGTCGACGTAGGAGATACTCGTCATGCCGCGATCCTTCCGCTTTGGCAGCAGCACGCACGACGTCGCCGAGGAGATCGGCTTTCACCTCGAGATGCGCACGCGCGAGTTCATCGAGCGCGGGATGTCACCAGAAGAGGCCCGCCGCGCGGCGGCCGCGTCGTTCGGCGACGTCGCGACGATCGAGGCAGCCTGTCGGGACGAGCGCGAGCGGCGCGCACGTGAGCATGCGCGCCGCGACTGGCTCCAGGGCATCGAGCTCGATCTCAAAGTGGCGCTGCGCTCATTGTGGCGACGGCCAGCCTTCACCGCCGCAGCGGCGCTGACGCTCACGTTAGGCATCGGTGCGACCGCGGCCGTGTTTGCCATCGTCTCCGGCGTGCTCCTGCGGCCGCTTCCGTATCGCGATCCGGCACGACTCGTTATGCTGTGGTTCGTCGGGCCCGACGTGCGCGGGACGCCAAGTCAGATGCCGCTCTCCGCGCCGACCTATCTCGACATCGGGCCGAGTGTTCCTTCGCTCGGGCCCCTCGCTGCCTTTCGCTCCTGGCCGTATACGCTCAGCGAAGGGGGCGAGCCGGAGCAGGTCGCCGGCGTGAAAACCACGCCGGCCCTTCTCTCGACGCTGGGCGTTCATCCCGCGATCGGTCGTGACTTCACCGCCGCAGACGCATTGCCGGGCGCGCCGCGGGTAGCGCTCATCAGTGATGGGCTCTGGCGACGCCGCTGGGCAGGTGATCCGTCCATACTCGGCAAAGCGATCACGCTCAGCGGCGAGCGATTCACGATCATTGGCATCGCTCCGCGGGGCTTCAGCTTCCCGCGGGGTGCCGAGCTGCCGAGTGGTCTCCAGTTTCCGAACCGGACGGACGTGTGGACGCCGCTCACGTTCACCGATAGCGATCTCCAGAATCGGTGGACGTTGAATCTCGCCGTCGTCGCTCGGCGGCGAGATGCGTTCTCGACGGCGGCCAGTGACGGGCAACTGGCGGCCCTCAGCAAACGTCTCGACGTGCAGTTCACGGGCGGCACCGGGCGTGTGCAGCTCACAGCGCCGTCGCTGGCAGAGCAAGCCGCCGCGCCGGTGCAGCGCACGCTCCTCGTGCTTCTCGGCGCGGTCGCGCTCGTTCTGATCATCGCGTGCGTCAATGTTACGAACCTCCTCATCGCCCGAACGAGTGCGCGGCAGCGCGAGCTCGCGGTTCGCACGGCATTGGGTGCCGGCTCGGCGCGATTGGGACGACAACTGGTGATCGAGAACGTGTTGCTCGCGCTTGTCGGTGCCGGCGCCGGTGTCGTTCTGGCGACGTTCGGCACGCGCGTTATGCTCGCGCTCGTACCAGGTCAACTCCCTCGCGCTGACGACATCGCC
The DNA here is from genome assembly GCA_035280125.1 of Gemmatimonadaceae bacterium. Taxonomy (GTDB): domain Bacteria; phylum Gemmatimonadota; class Gemmatimonadetes; order Gemmatimonadales; family Gemmatimonadaceae; genus AG2. The sequence continues at coordinate 2,904 of DATEGN010000353.1, forward strand.
GTGGATTGGCGGGTGCTCCTTGCCGCGGCGACATGCGCACTGATGGCCGGCACGACCTTCGGCATTGCGGCTGCGATTCATGCGCACGGATCACCGCTCGCACCGTCGCTCACCGGGGGCAGCGCGCGCACGACTGGGAGCGCAACGCGCACCTCGGGCCGCCGCGCACTCGTCGGCGCGCAGATCGCGCTGTCGCTCGTGCTTCTTGTCGCCGCCGGACTGCTCGGC
>DATEGN010000354.1:0-2224 GCA_035280125.1 Gemmatimonadaceae bacterium
TCGGCATGGCGGACTCTAACGCAGAAATCGCACCGTGAGCGTCGGCATCTACCAACGCATCCCCACTCAGACTTTCTTGCGGCCCGTAAAGCTTATCAGCGCCTTGATGATGACCTTTCCGTCATCGCCCTCGAGGATTGGACGCATGACTCTCCAGGGGTCCTCGACGCTCGGCATCGGCGTCGTCGCGGGCGTTTGTCGCAGCTCGCGCGCGCGAGCTGCCTCGAGTCCACCAGCCGAAATGAACTCGAGTACGCGGCGCAATTCGTCGGCATCGAACCACGTCCCATGATTCGTGCAGACGTCCACGATAACTCCGGAGGCGTGCGCGAAGTTCACGCGGTTCATCAAGTTCTTACACACTGGGCAGGGCGCGTAGTGCACCGTATCGAGCTGGACACGTGTCGGTGGCGGTGCCGGAATCCCCGTCGCGACCAATGGCGACGGCTTCAATCGTTCGGACACCAGGCGCTGGAGCGTCTCAGGGTCTACCCAGAGGCCATTGCACGCCGCGCACGTGTACATGTCAGCGCCGCCGAATCGCACCGGACGCATTGGTCCGCACTTCCGTGGGCATGAAAGTGGTGGCGCGTCACGATCCTCCGGCTGGGTGATATCCGTACCGCAGCGCGGACAATGCTTGCTGCCAATGAAGACGAGCGCGTAGCACTTTGGACAGCCGATCGTCGCAAGGCGGGCGTGGCAGTACGAGCACTCGCGCGAGCTTGCCGGCACCGCGGCGCCGCAGTCTGGGCAGTTCAGGGTGCTGGCGTCCATATTCGCAGGACGCGTAAACGGCGACGTGCGCAACCGCTGACCGCGCAACGACTGAAGGGGCGGCGGCGAGCTGGGAGCGAACGACTAGCGGGCACCACAAATCGCGCACCGAAGTCAAAGCCTAACGGCGCAGCCTCCGGTAAATGCGATGTCCGTGCCGCTGTCCGTCGTCGCGCGGGTTCGCAGCCGCGCTGTCCGCAGTTGCGATATTACCCCAACCGTTTCGGCTCTTCTCTCCGCTCGATCGCCGTCTGCTCGACGGACTCGGCGTGGGGTTGCGCAGGGGCCGGCTCATTGATCGCGTTCCCCATGTCGCTGACACCACGCTTGAACTCGCGTATGCCTTTGCCGATGGCCCCGCCGATCTCTGGAATGCGCTTGCCCCCGAAGATCACGAGGCAGATCAGCAGCAGCATCAACAGTTTTTCTGGGCCCAACTCGAACATGCAAACCTCGAAATGTCGACCCCGCATAGTTCGCGCGTGGCCTCGCTTGAGTGAAGCGTCGCTGACCGATCTTTGTTATTTCTTGACGGCCCTGTCGGACGTCGGCGGCGAGCTTTCGGGTACAAGGAGAGTGCTTGCCGTCGAAGGGAGGGGTCATGGGACTCGTCAGCCACTCCATCCTCGCGCGCCTTCCGATGCGTCTGGCGTCGGTGATCGCGCTCATGGGGCTGTCATCATCGTCGTCGCCAGCCGTTCGTAATGCGACGGCCCGCCTCAGGCGTGGCGCGGGCGCCGATCCCGACATCCACAACATCAAGTACGACGGCAGATTCGCCTTCGCGCGACTGACATATACCACGGGACCGGGCGGCTATTACTACCGCGGACTTCCTGCCTGGGCGCACGGGTACAACCTCGCCGAGTCGAACCTCATGCGGATCATACGCGAGGAGTCGGTGCTACGGCCGCATACCGACGAGAGCAATGCCTTCGCTCTCGATGATCCCGAGCTCCTGAAGTATCCAGTTGCATACATGACGGAAGCCGGTTTCTGGACGATGACCGATCACGAAGCCGCGGGGTTGCGCGCGTATCTTTTGAAGGGCGGCTTCATCATCTTCGATGACTTCCGCGATGATTTCCGCAGCTCGGGCTGGGCGAACTTCGAGACGCAGATGCACCGCGTTCTTCCCGAGGCTCGCTTCGTTGACCTCGACTCCTCGCACCCGATTTTTCACTCGTTTTTCGACATTGATTCCTTCGACGGACTGCCGCAGTACTACGATCGCGGCCGCCCCATCTTCCGCGGCATATTCGAGAACAACGATCCCAAGCAGCGGCTGCTCGCGATCATCAACTTCAACACCGACGTCTCGAATTTCTGGGAATTCGCGGCGACGGGCTGGACGCCGGTCGAGGAGACAAACAAGGGGTATGAGCTCGGGGTCAATTACGTGATGTATGCATTGACTCATTAAGGGCGAACGACCAGAAGGGCGAGC
>DATEGN010000355.1:0-11786 GCA_035280125.1 Gemmatimonadaceae bacterium
TGGGGCTCGCCGCCATGCGTCGCGCGCACCAGCGACTTCAGCGCGAGGCGGACCCATGATCGCCTTCCCGTTCACCATGTACACGGTCCGCTGCCGCTACTGCGGGAGCACAATGCGCATTGGCGACAAGCGCCCGGCCGACGAGATCAAGCGCATGTTAGAGAACGGTGAAGCCGTGAGCGGCCACGCCGCGACGTGCGAAGCCGGATGGGGCCGTGCACCGCTGGCGTTCGACATCACGCCGGACACGCCCAAGCCATGAAGCGCCCTGATGGCAACTATCGGCAGTTCTGGCCCGAGCAGGCCGAGCACACAGTCGACTACGAGATGCAGGTCCCGCCGTGGCGCGTGCTGGACGCGCAAGCGGCTGTGTTCCGCGCGGAGATGCTCGCGCGCCGCGATCGGGGTGAGCCGCTGCCACCGGTGGGCTTGAACTTGGCGGACCGGCACTCGTTCGGAACGATCGTCGCGCCGTATCCGCCCGAGCAGTTCACCGCCGCGAATCTCCTCTGTTTCCAATACCTGCCGTCGATCATCCAGATCAAAGAGGAGCAGGCGGCGCGGCTCGACCAGTTGATCCAGCCGCAAGTGGCCGACACCACGGTCGCGCGCTTACGAGATCTCCAACGATCGCTCGGCCGGAAGCCGACGCTCGAAGAGATGGACGCGGTGTTTCCGAATGGGGTGCCCGTCGAGTCCCCGCTCTTCGGAGAGGGTCTCCAAGTGCCTCACGGCACGAATCCGCTCGACGCCTTTCGGAGCCGCGTCGACGAGTTGCAAGACCAAGTGCGGAGCGAGATGGCGCACTCGCTCTATCACCACGCCATGTGGCGGAAAGAAGGCCGCCACGTCTACGTGCTCGATCCGACCACGTACACGCTCCTCGCGCACACGCCGCTCCCCGACTTGCCCGCGTCGATTCTCTCGGCGCCCTATCACAGTTTCTATCTCGTGCTGCCGCCCGATGCCTTCACGTTCGGCGTCTGGAACGCGCGCACGCAGGAGATCGACCGGCAGCCGATCGAGGGCGTGATGGTCGCGCTCGACAACGTCACGCCGGACTCGCCCAACCAGCGCGAGTTGGCGTTTATGGCGATCGGGCAAGGCGAGTCGGTGAGCGATCGCAACCTCGCGTTCATCTCGCTCGCGATCGGTCCCGACGCCAAGGTGAGCGAGATCGCCATGCCGGGCGCTGGGCGGATCGTGACCGAGTCCAAGTCCGGTCTGGCTGTGCGCCGCTACGATGCGATGCCCCTCCAAGGCTTCGAGGACAAAGAGGGCTGGAAGGACGGCGAGAACGGCGGCAACGAGATCGGCGTCGTGCTCCCGCGCGTGATTCTCAGTCTCTTGTTATATCTCGCGAGTGAGCATCCTGACATCGAGCCCGTGGCGCCCGCGCCGCGCCGGAGCTTCGCAGATATTCGGAGCCCCAAGCAACGACAAACGGCATTAGAGAACCAAGCCAAGAAATTGAAAGGGGCCACCCGCTTGCCAATTCTCTATATCGGTCGGCACTTGCACGAGGAGATCGACGCCGAGCGCGAGCGGGTCGAGCGGGACATCGCGGTCGACGGCGGGCGCACATATAAACTTGATCATCCCGTGTGGGTCCGAGGGCATTGGCGCAAGCAGCCCTATGGCGCTGGGCGCGCCCAGTATCGCATCATTTGGATTCGGCCCTATCAGAAGGGGCCAGATCTCGCCGCGTCGATGAAGGTGCAGGCGGCCAAGATCCAGCGGGCACAACCTGCGGATCATCATTAGCATACGCTGAATAGGGAGTCGCTCATGGCAAAGACCCGGTATCAATTCACGGTGAATACGTACGGCCCCGACGTCGATCCGCAGGCGATCGGGGAACAGATCGAGGAATTGATCGACAAGCGCAACGAGCACGTCACCCACGAGGAGTTGATCGCCGCAGGCCGCGCGCTCTCCTCGGCGCTGCATGCGTGTTTCACCTACGACGATGCGCTCGCGGCGGACAAGTGGCGGAAGCACGAAGCCGGTCGGCTGACGAGGAATTTGCACTTGGCCGACAAGCACGATCCTGATAAGGCGGGCCGGACGCGGGCGTTCGTGTATGTGAATCACCCGGAGCACGAGGGCAAGCGCGTGCTCTTGACGACGCGGAGCGCGATGGCGCGGACCGAGTTCCGCGAGCAAGTCATCCTCCAAGCGGTTCGCCAATTGCAACGCTCGCTCACGAACGTGCGCCACACCCTCGGCGGCTACCGGCAGTACCGCGCGCTCCTGAAGGACGTCGACAAGCTCCGCAAGCGCGCCGAGCGTGAACTCTTACAAGCGATCTAATGCCACCGACCGGTCAGACGTCTCAGACGCCCTTCGGGCAGTGGCTCGCGCGCCGGGGCAAGAAGCTCAAGGATCTCCAGCATAAATCGACCGCGATGCGGTTGAGCGCCAAGCCGGAGGAGGTCGCGACCAACTCTCCGATGCTCGATCTGATCGCGAAAGAACTCGGCGTCGACGTCGACCAGATCCGCGCGTTCGCGAAAGGGCCGCCGATGTCCGACGTGTGGCTCGCCAAAGTGCACACGCAGATGAAGAACGCGGGCGCGCACGGCAGCTACTACAAGAAGGGCCGACACAAGGGCGCGAAGAAGCTCGCGAAGCAGGGCAAGCGCGCGAGCGGCGGCACGGTGCTCGGGAGCGTCGAGGTCACTGCGCGCGAACGTCCCGAGAGCACCAACGGCAAGAAGAGTAAGAGCAAGGCGCTCGTCAAGCACACGAAGCATGCGACGGAGAAGCACACGGAGAAGCAGACGCCTGCGCAATACAACCGGCTTAAGAAGGGGAGCGCGGCGCTTCGGCAGTCGGCGCGCACGATCGTCGGGACGTTCAACATCGCGATCATGCGCGGCGATACCATGATGCCGCAGGTCCCGCTGGGCGACGTCTACCTCATCCTGCACGACTGGCTCGCGGAGAAGGGCGTCGCGGGGGCGCTCGTCAATCCGCGATTTTCCGAACTCTTCGATCGGAAATTTTAGAGAGATTCCTCATGAGTGATGTGTGGTACGAAGGCCAGCGCAATCACGACGGCACGGGACCGAACCGGGTCGATCGGGTCGACGCGTCCGGCCGGGTGGCACTCGATCCCCGCCTCGACGTGCGCAACCACAGCCCGACCGGGTTCGAGTGGGGCTATGGCGGGAGCGGTCCGGCGCAGTTGGCGCTCGCACTCGCGATCGACGCGCTCGATGGCAAGGACGACGCGCTCGCGGTCACCGTCTATCAAAAAGTCAAATGGCTGCTGGTCGCGGGCTTGGACGGCGAGGCGTGGTCGGTCACGCAGGACGAGATCCTCGCGGTCATTGATCGCATCAACCGCGACATGATCGCGGAGGATGAGAAGCACCCGCGCGAGAGCGACGAGGACTTCGAGATTCGCCAGATGATGGACACCTCGGCCGAGGACGTCGAGACGATGATCCAAGACGAGGAAGCGGGAGTGCGCACGCCCCCGGCGACGTGCGTGATCCACGGAACGCAGTATGCCGCACGACTGGGCGGCTGTCCGATCTGCATCGAGGAGGAACGGAGGACGGACGATGAACTGTGACGTGTGCGGCAAGCCGTTGGGCGACGACCCCGAGATCATCGAGTTCGGTCGGCATCCCAAGTGCGATCGCGAGATGGTAGATCTCGGCCCGCTGTTCCAACCGTGGGAAGCGACGTGCCGCATCTGTGGCGCGCCGATCACGAACGCCGAGCTATGCCCAGAATGCGCGAAGGGCAACGATCCGTTTTTCACCTCGAAGTATTCGGGAGATCACCGGCCATGAAAATCGCGGGATGGACGCTCTCGGAGATCGGCGGGGTCGCACTCGTCATTCTCGTGTTGATGGTCCTTGAGTATTTCTTCAACGATCTCATTGTCGCATGGTGGACAGGATGATGTACTCGCAGGTCGACCCCGGCGGCGAGCGCCACTACATCGCGGGCGTGGCGATCCACGCGGGTGATGACATTCGCGTGTTCCACGACGGCCAGTGGAAACCCGCGCGCTACGAAGCGAACTGGCAGGGCAGCTCCATCACCGGCGCGTGGGCCTACTTCAGCGAGTCCGACGCGATCCCGCTCACCCCCGACACCCCGGTCGAGCTTCCGTGAGCGGCGTGGCGGCGCATGCCGCGCATCCGCTGGCCGTCTACGCGCTGATCGCGCTCGGCATCATCATCGTCGCGCTCTTGTGGCGGAAGCACAAATGACGCGAACTGACGCGCTCTTCGAGGCGCAGGTGTTCGCGTTCTTGGATAAGCTCCGCGCGGCTGGAGGCGACACCGTCTACGCGCCGCAGGTCGTGCGCGAGTTCGGCATCACCGGCGACCGGGCAATGGTGCTCTGCGCCAAGTGGATCAACAAACGTGAGCGAGAGGAGTGGCAGGTATGAGTCCCGTTGGCAGAGGAAAATCGAGCGGCGTCAAATTGCCGGAGTCCGACGAAACCCACCACGATGTCCACGAGGCTGACATGCGCCGCCTCTACCCCGCCGAATGCCAACATTGTCATCAGCGGGATAGCGAGGTGTACGAGTTCGAAGGGGAGCAGTCCGGCGCGCGCTTGGAGCAAGGCAACGCGGACATCTTCTATGCGCACCTCGCGTGCGTCGGCCCGCTCTTGCTCGAATGGCGGAACGAGAGAGACGGAGACTACTACATCACCCTCGGTCCAGAACGCATTACCGTTCTCGGAACGAAGGAAGATGCCATTCGGACGGCTGCGGCCGGGCGCGGCTACGATGAGGAGCTAGGTCTGTGAGTCCCGTCGGTAGCGGTAAGTCCAACAGCATGCACGAGCCCCCACCCGAGCCCTTGCCACCGTTGCCGCTCACGGGCGACGGCCGCATGACGAAGCGAATCGTCGCGGGCCGAACGATCACGGAGTCGCTCGACGAACTGGGGATCTCGCCCGATCGGCTGCCCGAGATGTGGGAGGGCGCGCTCCGCGTCATGGCGCAAAGCGAGACGAGCGACGCGATGATCTTCGCGACACTCATGACGGGTCGCATGGTGACGGCCGATAATCGCAAGTGGCTCACGCCCGAACAGCGCCGCGAGTGGAACGAGGCGGTTGCCCATTTTCGTATAGAGCGCGAGGAAGGCGTTCCGGCGAGCGATCTGATCGCGGCCGCGTATCGTAACGAAGTGTCGTTGCTGTCCCCCGAGCAGGAAGAGGAGTTGCGCCAATTCGCGGGCCAACTTCTGGAGAAGGCGGAGAAGCGCGAGCGGCTCAAGCGATTGAAGGAACAATGAGCGACGACGACGAGATCATCATCGTGTGTCTGCCGATCGCGGACTTGCTGCACCCGGCCGAGGGCTCGACGATCATCCGATGCCACGCGTGCGATCAACAGGTATGGCAGGCGCCGAGTTCCAAACCGATCGCGGCGCGTGGCGCGGTCATGCTGTGTGTCTCGTGCTCGGTCGCGCGCATGCGGGCGGCCAACGAGAGCGGCGATCCGGTGACGTTCGTGGGACGCGCACCGGGCGCGCTCGACGAACTGACGAAGGCACTCACGGACGACGCCAAGCGGCGGGCGCAGTGAGGATTCGCCTCACGATCCACCTCGACGAGACCCATCTGGCCGCGCTCGCGGCGCAGGGTCCCTATCGGCACGAGCGTCCGCTCAACAAGAACCATTACACGAACATCATCGCGGGTCTGCTCTACGCCGATCTCGCAACGATCACGCGCGAGTATCTGGGGCTTCGGGAAACGGAAACGGGCGAAGCGGCCCGCTACACATCAGACAACTCTAATGACAAAAAACGCCGACGACATTGAACACGTCAAAGTAGGGACGGTAGCATGGAAGGCCCTTCGCGACACATTTGTTCAAGCGCAGCGTGGTCGCTGCGCGATTTGCCGAGGAAAACTGAATAAGCCGCAACTCGATCACTGCCACGATACTGGATTCATCCGTGGGGCTCTCTGCGGCAGTTGCAACATCAAGCTCGGCTGGTATGAGAAGCGTCGGCGCGAAATCGAGGAGTACCTCGCCCGCTCCAGCGAGTTCATCGCTTACCGGCTGCCAAAGTAGGTTTACATAATGCAGCTTGTGCGAACATAAACGTGGGTAGTCGTTATACTACAAGCACTTATATCAGTATTCAGATGGATCGGCAAGGACAGGAATCAGGCGTCAGACTCATACGGTTACTTTTTCGGCCAGATCGGCAGGCTCAAGCGTACCGCAGAACGAGTCGAAAATTCAGCACGCGAAAAGGGCTCGAAGTCCCACACGGCTGCGCAAGACAAATCGCCAAAGACGCCATTTCGCTGATTTTGCAATATTCGGCCTAGGCTGCAAAGTCCAAACTGTACGTGACTCCGAGCAAATCGTATTGTGAAGAACCCCGGCACCACATCCACCTACCGCTACCATCGAGGGAACCAATGGCTGAACAAACGATCATCTCGTGGGCCGACCACACGTTCAACCCGTGGCTCGGCTGTCTCAAAGTCTCGGACGGTTGCAAGAACTGCTACGCCGAGGCGTTCGTCGGCGGCTTCATGCACCGCGACGTCTGGGGACCGGCGGCCACCCACCGGCGCGAGCGCACCGGTGCCAAGAACTGGCACAACGTGCGCGGCTGGAACCGGAAGGCCGAAGCGAGTGGCACCCGGCCGCGCGTGTTCTGCGCCTCGCTCGCGGACGTGTTCGAGGATCACCCCGACTGTAATGCAGCCCGGCCGGACTTGTGGACCCTGATCCGCGAGACCCCGGCGCTCGACTGGCTCCTCCTCACCAAGCGGCCGGAGAATATCCGGCGCATGCTGCCCGAGACGTGGGGAGCCGAGGGCTGGCCGAACGTCTGGTTGGGCACGTCCATCGAGTCGATGGACGTGGCCGAACGCGCCGAGCACCTGCGCGCCATTCCGGCGGCCGTGCGCTTCGTGAGCTACGAGCCCGCACTGGGGCCGCTCGATACCTTCGATCTCACGGGGATCGACTGGGTGATCGTCGGCGGCGAGTCCGGCCCGAGCTTCCGGCCGATGGACCTCGACTGGGCGCGCTCGATGCGCCGCCGGTGCGCGGATGCTGGCGTCGCCTTCTTCTTCAAACAGTCGGCGGCTCGCCACACCGAGCGCGGGATCAAGCTCGACGGCGAGATCGTGCGGGAGTATCCCGAGCCGCGCCGGTCATACGCGCTGAGCAACCCACTTTTGCCGCTCGCGTATGGGACGGATTAAGTATCGTAGGCCATTGAATGGTAACCGTTTGGGCGGTTGCAAGATGCCTTAGTGCCGCCCAAAACGACCCTAATGCATTCGGACGGAATCAGAGTGTACGAACGGACTCATGCCATTGGATCAAGGGCCAACGCGCGGCGGCATTGAGAAAGCTTGACCAGTTCCGCCTGCTCCCGTATACAAAGCGCCCTGTAGTTGTCAGTGCTTTCCCTGACGCTGGGGGAACAAGCTCGTAACAGTTTCACCCGTTTCACCCCGCAGTTGGGGTTGCTGCTTATGTCCGGTAGGACACGCGCCACCACGCGCTCGCGCCAGCCGCACCGGCGCGGCCGACCGTCGAGCATGACGGCGGCGACCATCAAGGCCATCGAGAAGAGCATCCGCTCCGGGGTATCGTACGCGGACGCGGCGCGGCTCTCGGGCATCGACCCGGCCACCTTCCAGCGATGGATGGCGCGCGGTCGCCAAGACATTGCCACCGGTCGGGCCTCGGATTTTCGCGATTTTTGCGAGCGTGTGGAACTCGCCAACGTCGTGATGAAAACCACGCTGACCCAGTACGTGATGAAGGGCGCGAAAAAGGACGCCCGCATCGCGTTGAAAGTCTTGGAGAGACGGTTCCCGGATGTGTGGGGACTCAAGATTCGCATCGAGGACACGACGCCTGACAAACCGGCCAGTCCTCGGGAAGCGTTCATGAAACGGCTGTCGGTCATCGAGGACCGACGGCAGCGCGCGGAAACCGCGCTGCGTGGAGTGATGCGCGACGACGCCACCGATCTCGCAGATGGTGCGAGTGGCGGGAATGGCGTCAACGGCCACGGCGACTCCGTCGACGGCGGCTCCTAAATCCCCCGGTAGGACTCCGGTGGCCCGGTTGTACTCCGGGGACCCACACAATTGAACACGAGGTGGAAGCATGGCACCATCGCTTCGGCTGCTGCGGCAGGCCGACCGAGCGCGATACGTGTGCGGTTTTGCGTTCAACGCGACCGGCAGTCGGGTCGTGCTGATTCATCAGCAGCGCGGGATCGCCGCCGGATTCTTGAACGGGATCGGCGGTCGTGTGCGCGCCCATGAGAGTTATTCAATGGCGATGCATCGCCTGTTCCTCCAGCAGACCGGGGTGCTGATCGGGAGCGTGTGGACGCCATTCGCCATCATCGAAGCCGATGATCGACGTGTGCAGTGCTACGCGGCCCATCTCTCGCGGCAGTGCTGGGGCCAGATCCGCACCGAGTCGGACGAACTGGTCGAACGCTGCTCGATCCGCGCCCTCCCCGGCGCGAGTGCGCGGACGCGGGGCGTCTATCACGACGTCCCCTTCCTGATCCCACTGGGGGTGAATCCCCTTCCCGCCGCCGTCGTGCGGCTTGAGTATCGTGCCATATGAGAACTCATAAACAGAAGAAGCGTGTCGTCATCGACGACATCACCCCGGTCTCCGAGGACGATCGCATCCGGCTGGCCGCGCACGCGGTCGTCGTCGAGGGCAAGACCCAAGATCTCATCATCAGTGACGATCCGTCGACCGTGCATCGCTGGCAACGCAAGCTCATGGCGCGCGGCTGCGCGATCGTCTCGACGATCAAAGGCCCGGCGCCCGGCGAGGCGACCGTCAGAGTTGGGCCACGCACGCCGCGCTCCTCGCCCACGGTGCAGTGACCGCGCGCGCGTGACGGATGCCCGACGGACCGGCAGCGCGCGCCCGGCTCCCGCATCGGCCGTCGGCGGCCGAGCGGTTCCTCCAACTTCCCCTCGCGGAGCGGAAGCACGCGCTCCGCGCGATCAAGACCGACGCCGACTTCGAGGCGTTGCTCTACGACTGGAGCTTCTGGGCGCGGCCGCAGCAGTTGCCCCCGCCCGGGTGGGACTGGATCACATGGGGCATCATCGCCGGGCGTGGCGCGGGCAAGACGCGGTGCGCGGCCGAGTTCGTGCGCGCGGAGGTCGAGAGCGGGCGATCGCTCCATCCCATCCTCATCGGCGCCGACGCCGGTGACGTTCGCGATGTCATGGTCGAGGGCGAGTCGGGCATCCTCGCGATCGCGCCCCGCTGGTCCCGGCCCAAGTACGAGCCCTCGAAGCGGCGGCTCACATGGCCCAACGGCGTTGTCGGCCATCTCTTCGGCGCCCACGATCCCGACTCGCTGCGCGGTCCCCAGTCGGACCTGATCTGGTGCGACGAGATCGCGAAGTGGAAATACGCCACGCAGGCGTGGGACAATGCGGTGCTCGGGAACCGGCTCGGTGCCCATCCCCGGCGCGTGTTCACGACGACGCCCAAGCCGATCCGGCTCGTGCGCCTGCTCATGGGGAAAGACCCCTCGCAGCGCGGCCACCCGCCCGATCCCTCGGTCGTGCTCGCGGAGGCGATGTCGACCTACGACAACCTCGGCAACCTCGCGCCCTCGTTCATTCAAGAAATCTTATCAAAGTACGAGGGCACGCGGCTCGGGCGGCAGGAGTTGCACGGGCATCTCTTGGAGGACATCCCGGGCGCGCTCTGGACGCTCCAGATGATCGAGGACGCGCGGTCGTTCGTCGTGCCCGCAACGTTCGTCCGCATCGTCGTCGCGATCGACCCGGCCGTCACCGCGCACGAAGAATCGAATGAGACGGGGATCATCGTGTGTGCGAAAGACGAGGCGGGGCTGGGCTGGGTCCTTCGGGATGTCTCCGGTCGCTACACGACCGATCAATGGGCCGCGAAAGCGATCGAGATGTACCACCACTATCACGCCGATCGCGTCGTGGCCGAGGTGAACAACGGCGGTGATTTGGTCGAGACTGTGTTGCGCTCCAAGAATGCCGATATATCCTATAAGTCCGTCAATGCCGCCCGAGGGAAGCTCACGCGCGCCGAACCGATCTCGGCGCTCTACGAGCGGCGCATGGTGCGGCACTACGGCGAGTTTCCAGAACTCGAAGATCAGATGACGACGTACGCGCCGGATCAGATCCCGACGGCCGAGCAAAAGCGGAAGGAGAAGTCGATCTCGCCCGACCGCATGGATGCGATGGTGTGGGGATTGTCCGAGTTGATGCTGCGGAAGGGCGGGCTCTTCGTGGCGTGATGGTGTAGTCCGGTAGCACTCCGGGCTTCGTTTAGGGGCGACTTCGGTCGCCGTTTCCGAGGATACCCGAAGTGCGACGGACCTAGCTGAATGGCGAGCGCGCTCGTCGACCGTGTGCAGCATCGTGTGCAGGGGTTCCTGCAGCGAATGATCGGCTTCAACGCCGGTCTGCCGCCGGGTCGGACGAACGAACGCGACAACCCGCTCCTCGCCGGTGCGATTCCGCTGCGCGGCGAGACGCCGGGCGAGTATCAGCACACCGGCACCACGGTCCGCATCCGAGGCTTCGAGCGCCACCCGGTCGTGATGGCCTGCGTGCGCGCGATCGTCGACATCGCGAGCGCGGTCGCGTTGCAAGCGTATCGCCTGCGGCCCGATCAGGAGGAAGCGCGCGAGATCATCGAAGTGATGCCGAAGAACGCGCCCTTGCAGTTCATCATGGACCAGCCGTCGCCCTTCCTCTCGCCCATGCGGCTCCGCGAGATCACGGCGACGCACTACCTCATCTACGGGAACGCGTTCTGGAACTTGGAGCGCGTCCCGTCCCGCAGTCCGACCGCGACGCCCAAGCCGCCCGTGGCGATTCGGATCATCCATCCCGAAGATGTGATGACCGTCTACGTGAACGATCGCGGCTACCCGATCTGGTATTTGTGGCGCGACACGTTGGGCTACACGCACTCCTCGCCGGTCACCGACATCGTCCACTTCCGCGACTTGAACGCGAAGGGGCTCGTGTTCGGCTACCCGCGCGCCGCGTCGGCGCTGAACGACATCATTGGCGACGACGAAGCGAGTCAGTTCGTGCGGCAAACCGTCACCAACTCCGGCGCGCCGCTCTCGTGGGCGCTCGTGCACGAGGACACGACGCTCTCCGAGGCGCAGGCGGCCGAGGCGGCGTACTACGAGAAGATGGTAACGCGCGGCAATCGCGGCCGCTTCACCTTCTTGGGCGGCGTCAAGGACATCAAGTCGACGTCGTTCAATCTGCGCGATTTAGAGTTTCCTGATCTCCGGCGCGTCTCCCGCGAAGATATCTGCGCGAGCTTTGGCGTCGACCCGCGCATCGTCGGCATCGCCAGCGCATCGAGCGACGCGGGCCTCTCGGGCGTGCAGTATCAAGAGGCGCGCATCCGGCTCGTGCAGCAGACGATCGAGCCGATGTTGAGATATTTCGAATCCGAACTCAACTTCTGGTTCGCGCCCGAGTATGGCGACGTCTACCTCCGGTACGATCCCGATGTGCTCAAGGCGCTGATCGAGGACGACGACCGGACGTCGACGCGGGTGCGCGGCGAAGTGGCGGCCGGGCTCCGCACGATCGAAGAGGCGCGCGAGGCGCTCGATCTCCCGAGCGACTTCGAACTGGACGACACGTTGGCCGTCGCCGCGTCGACGCAGTTCGTCCCGGCCGCGATCGCGGTCGGCGGGGTCTTGGGCACGAAGGAGCAGATCCTCGGCCCCGACGGGCTTCCGATCCCGAACCCCAAC
>DATEGN010000356.1:0-5097 GCA_035280125.1 Gemmatimonadaceae bacterium
GCAGTTGTGGCGCGTCGACGTGCACTCCGAGAGCTCCGAGGCATCGATGAAATCGAGGGTGAGGCGTGAAATGATATCGAGCGACGCTGGACAATCTCTTATGCAATCACTCAACGGAGATTGATCCAGTGCTCAACTTTCTCGCCAGTTGCTGTTCCGTGCTCGCGCTGCTGTTGACGCTCCGCAGCCCCGAGCTCGTGTTCACGCATGTGACGCTCATCGACGGTACCGGCGCGCCGGCGCGCATCGACATGACCGTCGTCGCTCGCGACTCGACGATCGTTCTCGTTAGGCCGAGCCGGGGGTACACGCCGCCCGCGAGGGCGCGGGTGATCGACGGTCGCGGGAAGTTTCTGCTACCGGGATTCGTCGACACCCATGCGCACGTCAACGTCGGCCCCGAGCATCTCGACTCGGAGAAGAACCAGCTTCGCGGCGAGTACGATCCAGAAGTCGCGCGCGTCTCGTTGGCATCGCTGCTTCGTTTCGGCGTGACAACCATTCGCGATCCGGGTGGCCTCACGGAGCACGCCATCGCGACGCGTGATTCGGTCGCGCGGGGGCTCATCGAAGGACCACGGATGTTCGTCGCCGGGAGCGTCATCGATCAGACCGACGCGCCTGGTCTGGTGGCGACTGTACATTCGCCCGAGGAGGTGCGCGCCGAAGTGCGGCGTCAAATCGCAGCCGGCGTCGATTACATCAAGCTGTACGCGACGCTGACGCCCCAAATGGTCGATGCGGGTATTCAGGAAGCGCATGCCGCCGGCAAGAAGGCGATTGGCCATCTCTTCCTCACGAGCTGGACGGATGCCGCCAGGGCGGGAATCGATGCGTTGGTGCACGTGACGCCGTCGAATCCCATGCTACTACCGCCAGACTCGAGAATCGCGTTCCGCAAGGGGATTCACAACACGCGCTTCATGTTCCAATGGTTTGAGTATGTGAATCTCGGCTCGCCGGAGATCGATACAATGATCGCGGAGATGGTGAAGCACCACGTGGAGCACGATGGAACGCTCGCGACCTTCGAGGCGATGGCGTGGGGCGACAGCGCGCGCATTACCCTTGATCCCGACCTCACCTACGCCGCACCATCGCTCGTTCACAACTGGCAAACGTTCACCCTTACACAGGGATGGACAAAGGCCGACTACGACAGTGCCCGCGCGGTGTGGCCGAAGGTACTGCAGTTCGAGAAGTTGCTCTATGATCGCGGAGTGCCCCTCACCGTCGGGACCGACGCCAACAATCCGTGGACGGTGCCTGGGGCGAGCTATAGCCGAGAGCTCGAGCTCCTGGTTGCCGCCGGAATCAGTCCGAGCGAAGTGCTTCGACTCGCGACCAAGGCTGGAGCTGATGCGTTAGGCTCGAGGGACGTCGGAATAGTTCAACAAGGCAAGCGCGCCGATCTCGTGCTCCTCGCATCCGATCCAATCGCGGACATTCGCCACACGCGCGACATCGTGCTGGTTGTGGCAAACGGACGCATCGTGGTCAGCTCCGACAGAGGCCCCTGAAGAGACTCACGGAAAGCTGGTTAGGGTGCTATTGTGGAGTCGTCACTGCTGGTTGGATCCACTCTCACGCGGTCAGCGCGGAGCGCACTCGTGGAACTCACCATCAACGGTAAACCGACGCCGATCGACGCTCCGGCAGAGATGCCGCTCCTCTGGGCGTTGCGCGACATCGTCGGGCTCACGGGCACCAAATTCGGATGCGGCGCCGCGCAGTGCGGCGCGTGCACGGTTCACATCGACGGAATGCCAGCCCGATCCTGCTCCGTCGCGCTCGGCTCGGTGGCCGGCAAAAAGATCAAAACAATCGAGGGCCTCGCCTCTTCCACCGCCGACCACGCGGTGCAGAAAGCGTGGGCTGAGCTGAACGTGCCGCAGTGCGGGTATTGTCAGGCAGGACAGCTCATGAGCGCAGCCGCACTGATCGATCGAAATGCGAATCCCACCGATGCCGACATCGATGCGGCGATGCAGGGCAATCTGTGCCGTTGCGGCACCTACGTGCGCATACGAGCAGCGGTCAAACGCGCGGCGGAGATTCGCCGGGGGGTGCGCGCATGAAAACGCGTCTACCTCTTCCGAACGAAACAAACCCACTCTCGTTCGACGGACAGCTTTCACGCCGTCAGTTCCTCTGGGTGGGTGCAGCGTTAGGCGGCGGATTGCTCGTTCAGGTGGCCTGTCGCGGACGGGCCGCCGCCGAGGAGCCGGCGTCGGGACGGAGCGAACCGTCCCAGCCGAGCATCTTCATCCGCATCGCGCCCGATAACATCGTGTTCGTCACGATCCCCAAGTCGGAGCTTGGGCAAGGCGTTCGCACAGCGCTCGCGGCGTTTGTCGCCGAGGAGCTCGACGCAGACTGGTCGAAGGTTCGCCCGGAGGCGGCGTCTTACGACGAGCGGTTAGGCAGCCAAGGTACCGGAGGCAGCGGCTCAGTGCTCGCCACGCACACGCGCCTTCGCGTCGCCGGCGCCACGATGCGTCAGATGCTCGTCGCTGCCGCCGCCAAGCGCCTCGGCGTCGCGGCAGCGGAGCTCACCACGAAGGACTCTCGCGTCATCCACGCCGCCTCCAACCGCACGCTCGCGTACGGTGACCTTGCTGGCGACGCGGCGAAGATGCCCCTGCCGCCTAACGTTCAACTACGGAAGCCGGCCGACTGGAGACTCCTCGGCAAAGATGGAATAAAAGGCGTCGACGTGCAGGACATCATTCACGGCCGGGCGAAGTACGGTATCGATGTGCGACGAGATGGGATGCTGTTCGCCTCGGTCGAACGGGCGCAGATCTTCGGCGCCACCATTCAGTCGTTCGATGCGAGCGCGGCGCTCAAGGTCCCCGGCGTGAAACAGGTCGTTCAAGTCAAGGAATCATTCAGCGACAGCGGCGTACACGCGGGTGTCGCGGTGGTCGCTACGAACACGTGGGCCGCGATGCAGGGCCGGAGGGCACTCAGAATCAACTGGAGCCCGGGGCCGCATGCGCAGGAGTCGAGCGCGAGCTACTCCGCGTTCATGCGAAACGCCGTGTCGAAGAGCGGAAGTGAGACGGTCAATCGCATCGGCGATCCCGACGGCGTGCTGTCGAAGGCGACCGAGGTCATTCGCGCTGATTACGAATTCCCGTTCCTGTCCCACGCGACGATGGAGCCGCAGAATTGCACGGCGCAATTCACGAACGGAGTCATGGAGCTCTGGTCGCCGACACAGTTCCCTGACTGGGCGCACCGTGCAGTCTCGCAGCATCTCGCGCTCGCCAAGGACAAGGTGAAGGTGCACGTCACGCCACTCATGGGCGGTGGATTCGGTCGGCGAATCAATCCCGATTTCTCCGTCGAGGCAGCGGTCATCGCGAAGGCAGTGAACGGTGCGCCCGTGCAGGTTGTGTGGACGCGCGAAGACGATCTTCGACATGACTTCTACCGACCCTGCGCCGTTCATCGTCTGGAGGCGGCGTTAGGCGCGGATGGGAATCCGGTCGCCATGCGCCATCGCTTCTGCACTGCGGCAATCGATGCATCGGGCGGCGGCAGACGGGGCGACTTTGGTGCTGGCGAGTCCGACGGCATCGGTAACCACGTCTATCGCGTCCCGAATCGGTCAACGGAATACACGCTCCTCGAGTCGGGCGTCCCGCGTGGTTGGTGGCGCGCGGTGAATACGACGCACGGCACGTTCGCGATCGAGAGCTTCATCGACGAGCTGGCCGAAAAGGCGCGGAAGGATCCGTACGACTACCGCCTGGCGCTCATCGACAAGTGGGTCGTGGACAAGCCGCGCGATAGCCGAGAATACCCGTTCGAGCCCGAGCGCTTCAAGGCGGTGCTCACGCTCGCCGCGGAGAAGGCGGGCTGGGGACAGCCGCTGCCGCCGGGGCACGCGTTAGGCATCGCGCAGAACGTTCCGGACCACCTCACGTATGCCGCGGAGGTCGTGGAGGCCTCGGTCGAGAATGGGAAGGTGAGGGTGCACCGCGTGGTCGTCGCCGTGGACTGCGGTCGCGTCTACAACCCCGACGGAGCTCGCGCGCAACTCGAAGGAGGTGTGGTGCAGGCGCTGTCCGCCGCGTTAGGCGAGGAGGTCACGATCGAGGGTGGCGCGGTCGTACAGGGAAACTTCGATCGCTATCGACTGCTGCGAATTGGCGGAGAGCCAGCACAGATCGAGTGTCACTGGGTGACCAACGACGCCTATCCGGTCACGGGGCTGGGCGAGCCATCGGTGCCGCCGCTGTTTCCAGCACTGGCGAACGCGATCGCGAGGGCGACGGGGAAGCGGCCGCGAACGTTACCGATCCGTATTGCATAAGGACGCGGCGCGGTGTCATCCCGAGCGAAGCGAGGGATGACACCGTCGGCGTCCCCAGTTCCCCGTTCCCAGCTACTGTTCAACGGTTCGCGCAATTCCGGCGTCTAACTAGGGCGTCGAGCGGTGAAGCGCCGTGTAGACCACATCGGCCTCCGCGAACCGTGTCGTCGAACTGAACAGCGTGCTGTCGCGCGTCTGTTCCGAACTCTCGCTTTTTGATCATCGTGAAACGCTGTCAGATTCTGTTGCTCGGTCTCGTCTTGCCGCTGTTCAATGGCCCAGCGACAGCGAACGCTCAGTCACCCTCCGGTGAGATTCGCGGCCAGTTGGCCGAGTCCGGAAGTCATGCGCCGATCGGCGCGGGCTCCGTCGCCGCACGCCGCATCAACGACACGGCCTTTGTGCGCGGCACGCTGCCTAATGCAGACGGCTCCTTCCGCATCGAAGGCCTGACGCCGGGCCGCTACACCGTGCGTGTGCGCGCCCTTGGCTACGCTCCTCTCGTACGAAACGACGTTGTGGTTGCCGCCGAGCATGCAGTCACGGATCTCGGAACCATCGCGCTCTCCCGGGTTGCGGCCCGGATCGCTGGTGAGGAAGTGCGTGCCGATCGCGACGAAGTCGTGCTCGCGCCCGACCGAAACAGCTATTCGACGAAGAACATGACGACGGCGAGCGGTGGCACGGCGATCGACGTGCTCCGCAATGTGCCGTCGGTCGAGGTGGACGGCTCCAACAACGTGAGCCTGCGCGGGAATCAGAGTGTCGTTGTC
>DATEGN010000357.1:0-6210 GCA_035280125.1 Gemmatimonadaceae bacterium
CATCCAACTCGGCGCTGCGCGCGAGCTGCTCAGGGCTCATGTACGCCGGTGTTCCCATCCTGGGACCCGAGCGACTTGCCCGCGCGCCAACACGACTCATTGCGAGTGCAATGCCGAAGTCAGCGACGTATGCATGTCGGCCGCCGGCTGCGAGCAGAATATTTTCCGGTTTGATATCGCGATGGATGATGCCTCGCTCATGAGCAGACGCTAAACCATCGGCGACCTGACCGGCAATTCGCAGCGCGTCGATCTTGTTCAGGGGACGTTCATGCTTCAAGCGATCTCGGAGCGTGCCGCCCTCGATGTACGGCATCACGAAGTAGATGAAGCCGTCGGCCTCGCCCGAATCGAATAACGGCAGTATGTGCGGATGTCTGAGGGTTGCGGTGACGTGGATCTCGGAGAGGAAGCGTTCTCCGCCAATCGCGGCCGCCGCTTCCGGAGGAACCATCTTGACGGCGACGTCGCGCGCATGTTTGAGATCCCACGCCAAATAGACGGTGGCCATTCCTCCTCGGCCGAGCTCCCGGTCGAGGCGAAAGCGATCGGCGAGGATGATCGGCAGCGTCGATTCGGGCGCCGACTCATCCTCCAGAAGGCTCGCGAATCGCTCAATGGCTGGCTGGTCGAGCGAGGGATCGGAGCGCGAGCACTCGCTGACCATCCACGTCAGTTCACCGCGCAGCGCGACGTCGCCTTGGCAGACCTCATCGAGGAACTTTTCACGACGCCGACCGCTCAGCTCCAATGCCGAATCGACGAGAGGCTCGAGCGTCCTCCATCGCTCCGGCGAGAGCCGGCGCGACACTACGCGTTCGGTGGTCACGAGCGGATGACCTGTTCGCGTGGCGGGCATTCAGAGTAGCACGACCGCATCACACGCGCAACCGCGTTGTCCATGAAGGTCCGGATCACGTTTAGCGTGTTCCCAATTCCCAGGCGCTCAGAATAACGGTGAGCCCGGGGTGCGTGCGGTTGCGCCCCGACTGTGAGTCGCTGCAAGTTGATCAGTCCCGTTCAAAGACTCTCACGCTACAACACGAGAATGTGTCACGAGGCACGACATTCAGGGGTAAAGCTATCGGACGCGAGTGCTCACTCATTCCAAGCATGATCAGATGAGCACTGGAGGCGATCAGAGTGGGGGAGGCAGCACGCCCGTCGGCGTCGACGTGCTCACGACGCTACGCAGCGGTGAGGGCGAGTCGCTCGATCGGTTGGTAAGTCTCCTGTACGCGGAGCTG
The DNA here is from genome assembly GCA_035280125.1 of Gemmatimonadaceae bacterium. Classification (GTDB taxonomy): domain Bacteria; phylum Gemmatimonadota; class Gemmatimonadetes; order Gemmatimonadales; family Gemmatimonadaceae; genus AG2. Next base: position 1,248 of record DATEGN010000357.1, read on the forward strand.
AAACGTATCGCTCATCATCACCTCGCGCGGCGGCGCCACGGAATCAAGGCGGGCACGCTGGACACGACGGAGCTGGTCAACGAGGCGTATCTCAAGCTCGTGGATCAGACTCAAGCCGGTTGGACCGACCGCGCGCACTTTCTGGCGCTCGCCGCCGTCGCGATGCGACACATTCTGATCGATCGCGCGAGAGCCCGCGTGACCAAGAAGCGGGGTGGTGTGCAGAAGCCGGTCACGCTCGAGGAGACCGCGATTGTCTCCGAGGATTCGCCGGAGGCCCTGCTTGCCATTGATCAGGCGCTCGACGAACTCGCCAAGATCGACGAGCGCTTGGCTCACGTAGTGGAGTACCGCTTCTTTGGTGCGCTGTCGGAGGCAGAGATCGCGGAGGCTCTCGGCGTAACGGTCAGAACTGTCCAACGCGATTGGGCAAAGGCAAGGATGCTGCTTCGGCGTCTGCTTGGCGAGTGAGCGAGGCGATTCGAGTCCGGCGTAGTTTCCAGACCGCATGGACAACGTCACCCACTCACTCGCTGGCCTCCTCGTCGCCGAGGCGGCGATACGTCTCCGCGCTCGCGTCACGAAGACCGAACCGTCGTCTCACTTTTGTCGGGTGGCGGCGATTTCATCGGTGATCGCCGCGAATCTGCCGGACGCTGATCTCGTGTACAGCGGGCTTGGAGGAAGTCACCTCAGCTACATGCTGCAACACCGTGGCTATACACACACGGTATTGCTGGCGATTCTTGGCGCGGCGGTTGTCTACGCTGTGTCGATCCGTGTCATGCGCGTGAGCGCGCGACCAACGCGCGACGACTCTCATTGGCTGCTCGGATTGCTCCTCGTGAGCACACTCAGTCACCTCGTGCTCGATTGGACGAACAGTTACGGCCTGCATCCGTTCTGGCCGGTAGACAATCGTTGGTATTACGGCGACGCCGTATTCATCATCGAGCCGTGGCTCTGGATCGTATCCATACCGGCACTCGTTAGGTCGACGCGCACTCCCTTCGTGCGCGTGATCTTGTCGCTCATTATGCTCGCGAGTCTCGTCCTTGCGTGGCGCGTCGACATGGTATCGACAGGTACCGCGGCAGCGCTCACGCTGGGCGCCGTAGTCTCCATCGCACTCGCGCTCGTGCTGCGGCGCGATGGTCGGATCGCGGTCGGCATGGCCGGCTGGATCGCGGCCACGCTCATCTTCGCGTTAGCGTCCGCACGGGCGCGTACAACGATGCAGCGGGCGGTGCGTGCGGCAAATCCGACCGTCGAGGTCCTTGATATCGTCGTATCGCCGTTGCCGGCGAACCCGGCGTGCGCGTCGGCGATCGCCGTCGAACGATCTTCACTTTCGTATCGAGTCGAGACGGCGCGGGTGAGTGCATTGCCGAACCTCGTGCACGCCGCAGATTGCGGCGGACGTGGAGGGTCGAGTGGAGTCTTGATCCCGTCTACGCGGCTGTCGACAACGGCGCTTCGTTGGGACGGTGAGTGGAGCGCGCCGAGCGCCGAGCTTGCTCTGCTGGCTCGCGAAAGCTGTTACGTGCTGGCGGCGCTGCGCTTCATCCGCGTGCCGATCTGGCGGGAGTTGAGCGACTCGACCGTCTTGCTCGGCGACGTGCGCTATGGGGGCGGGAGTGGAGCTGGCAACAGTTTCACCGACGTGCGCGTGCCACGGCGATCAGTCGCCTGTCCGCGCGCGGTACCACCGTGGACACCGCCGCGAGCCGATTTGCTCGGACGGTAACGCTCCCATACATCTCGCCGCCTCTTGGTTTTGCGGCAGCGGCGCAACACCGATGCACGCGATCGACGCTTGCCAGTTCGGGTTTTTTCGCGCACTGTCTTGCTCGTGTGGCTCGCGCGTTAGGTCATAGGCAGGCCCCGTGAGGCACACTGCCTTCAGATGAAGCCGAGGTGGGCGCTTGAGGCTCGATGTGCGCGTTGCGCGCCTTGTGCTCGCAACCATTACTGCTGTCAGTTCGCTCGTCGCTTGTCGCGACGTAACGTCGCATGTCGCGCCGGTCCCGGGACCTGATACGACCGCCCTGCGGCTGAGTGCCCTGTACGGCGATCAAGTGAATAGCGATCCCGGGGCAACGGATGAGGCGGAGCCGCTCGTTGTCGCACTCCGCAACGGCGCGGGACGTCCCGTGCCTAACGTCGAGATCACATGGACGGTCGCTGGCAACGGCAGCATCCTCCAGGAGAGCGATGTCACTGATGCTGGCGGACTCGCAAGTGCATCGTGGATTTTCGGCGACGGGCCGGGGTCGCCGGTCGTGGTGGCATCGGCGTCGGGCCACGAAGTCGACTTCCGCGGGTGGGTGCGCCGGTCACCCGCGGTGGCGGCAGATTCGTTGTTTCCTCTGAGCCTAACGACGTACGAAGGGTCGGGCCAGGTTGTACATCCGGACGTGATCTTCCTGCCGCGTAGTTGGGATGGGGGGACGGCGCGTCTCGCGATGGCAATCACGCCATATCCGTACGGGAACGCCCATGACGAGAATCCGTCACTCTTCGTCAGCACATCGGGCGCCGAGTGGAAGCTGCCGACGGGGGCGGGGAATCCGGTGGAATGGCCGACGAAGGTGGGCGCGTATCTCTCCGATCCCGCACTCGTGTTCGATCCGTCGGCGCATCAGCTCCGGATGTACTATCGCGAGGTGGTGGACAGCCAGAACGTCGTGCGACTCGTCACGACGTCCGACGGTGTGTCCTGGGGCACCCCAGTCGAGCTGGTCCGCGCTCCATCACACACCCTGGTGTCGCCCAGTGTCGTTAGGCGCTCGGCGACCAGTTGGTTGATGTGGTCAGTCGACGGCGGACCGATCGGCTGCTCGAACACTGACGCCTACGTCGATGTGCGCCAGTCGAATGACGGCATCGACTGGGGCCCGCCGATGCGCGTCACGCTCAACCAGCCCGGTGGCTATCCATGGCACATCGATGTCAAATGGATTGGCGCGCTTCACGAATACTGGGCGCTATACAATTTGAAATCTTCCGGTTCGTGTGTGACACCCGCAGTCTACCTCGCGACGAGTCCCGACGGTGTGCAGTGGACGACGTACCGGAATCCGGTATTGCAGCGTGGGGCGATTCCCGAGCTCGCCGATGTCGTCTATCGGTCCAGCTTCATTTATACGAAGTCGGACGACATGGTGACGTTCTACTTCTCGGGCGCGCGTTTCGACAGCACCCATTACGTCTGGAGTGGCGCACTCCAACGACGCTCGCGAGAGGCATTGTTCGCCAGTCTCCAGCAGCTCGACTCGCCGGTTTTGCAACGCACACGCTGGGATCTGCCGAGTCCTGAGCGATTTGTCGGCGTGCCGCGTCGGGGTGTGAAGGAGAGAGCGCGGCCGCTTCGGTAACGGTCGGCGAGCGAGTACTGCACGGCCATTCATACCGTGACAGTCGCTGGGCTGCTGGCGTTCGTCAGGCCCGCGGCCCATACTATTTCACTCTTCGCCGGCCTCCCAAACCGGCTCGAGCCCCCGCACCGACGATGAATTCGATGCTCCGTCGCACCGCGTTATCCGTTGTCACGTTGGCGCTCCTCATGCCGGCCGCGCTCTCGGCCCAAGCACCTGTCATCACTCAGCAAGGTGATCCAAGCGTCAAGTCCGACACGATTTACAAACTTGCCGTCAAGGCGGCGGACCATCCTGAGGAGTCGGCCGTCTTCCTTCTCGACGACGGCGTCGTACGCCTCGAGGCGGATGGGCGGGGCAGGGAGACGTTCCGGCAAGTTGTGCAAATCCTCAAGCCGGAGGCGGTGGAGAATTACAACGAGTTCCGCTGGAGCTACGCGCCCGGGCACGAGAAGTTCACGCTGAACTGGATTCGCGTGATCGGTCCCGACGGCACAGTGATCAGCAACGGCCCGTCGCAGGAGCAACTTTCGGACATGCCCGCGCAAATGGGTGATCCGGTCTACTCCGATCGCAAGGTGAAGCGCGTCTCGATCTCCGGTGTCGCGCCCGGGACGGTCATCGACTACAGCTATACGCGCGAGGAGCTCAAGCCGTTTCTCCCGGGAGACTTCTTTCAGACCTGGAGCGTGTCGACTGGACTCACCGTCAGACGGTCTCGCTTTATCGTCGATGTGCCGGCCTCGCTCGCAGTCAGGTTCCATGAGCGGAATCTAAACTTCCCGAAGAAGACGCAGGACGCTGGGGGGCGTCGGATCTACACATGGGTCGCTGCCGACGTGCCGAGGCTCAAGGGTGAACCGTACGCGGCGGACTCGAACGATGTGCAGATGCAGATCGCACTCTCGTCGCCACTTACCTGGAAGGACATCGGCAGCTGGTACGCGAAAATCGCCAGAGATCGCTACGCGTTAGGCACGGTTGCGAAGGCGAAGCTCAAGGAGCAGCTCACCAAGGCGGCGCCGAAGACGCGCGACGATACGATCCGCGCCGTACAACGCTGGGTCGCGCAGGACATTCGCTACGTCTCGATCGCGCTCGGACTCGGTGGCTACCAGCCGCGGTCTCCGGACACGGTCGTCGTCAGCGGATTCGGTGATTGCAAGGACAAGGCGACGCTGTTTGTCGCGGCGATGAACTCGCTCGGCATCACCACGTTCCCGGTGTTGCTCAACTCGACTGGTGTCAGCTACCGCGAGCTGGCGACGCTCGATCAGCTCGACCACGCGATTGCGGCCGTACAGACGGCGGCTGGTTATCAGTTTACTGATCTCACATCGGAGTTTACACCGTACGGTGAGCTGCCGTATGGCGAGCAGGGAGAGCTCGCCCTCGTCGTTCACCCTGATGGAGCGACGGAGGAGCAAGAGCTGCCGATGTCGCACACTGCCGAGAACGCGACATCCATTCGAATCTCCGGCGTACTCTCGGATGATGGGACGTTCAACGGCCGCTACGACGAAGATGCCAGCGGGGCGTTGCAGTACGGCTTGCGCTCGGCGTTCGAGAATCCGCTCGATTCGACA
>DATEGN010000358.1:0-4148 GCA_035280125.1 Gemmatimonadaceae bacterium
CATCGAGGAGCGCGAAGCCGATCGAAGCGCGCGAGAGCACGATCTCGAACAGCCGAAGTGTTTCCTGGCGGTCTCGCGCCGCGTTTTCAGCGGCGCGTCTCGCGTCCTCTGCATCCGCGAGCGCATTGGCGAGACACTGATTCGCGATCTCGAGCTCCTCGGAAACTGCCTGAGCGTCGGCGGTGCGTTGCTCGAGTGTTGTTGCCTCTCGCTGAATCTCGGTAGCCCGGTCGGTTAGTTCGAGAGTCTGTTGTTCCAGACGGTTCGCGTGAACGACGAGCGAGTCGCGCAGCGAGGAGGCATCCAGCCGTTGCCGAATCCAGATTGACACGCCGGCGACCGCAACGAGGGCGACGAGGATCGATGCGACGAGAGTCGACAAGGGAGTGGAGCGATCTACGGTAGTACGACGAGTGAGCACACAAAGACGAGCCTCGCACGCTTCGCGAAACTCATCGACCTCTCCCGCTCTCGGCCATCATCTCACTCTCGCGACTAGTGTTGAATCAGTCGCTCGCGTCCAAATGGATTCAGATCGGGCCGCGATGTTCCCATGAGAATGTCGGCGACGGCTTCCCCGATCGCGCTCGCGAACTTGAAGCCGTGACCGGAACACGCGCTTACAATGAGCACGTTCTCGTAACGCGCATGCGGTGTAATGAGAAAATGCCCGTCCGGAGTGTTGGTATAGAGGCACGTCGCCGAACGCCGCCGATCTCCAGCCGCGTCCGGAAGATAGGTCTTCAACAACCGCGTCACTCGATCGACCTCCTCGTCATCTACATCACGTCGCACCGTGTCCGGGTCAGCGGTTTCGCCCTCGTGATGAAGAGCGGCCTTGACACCGTCGCCGCCGTCTGGGACAAAGTAAAAGATCCGGTCCGATCCATACTCTATCATTGCGATCGGACAGCGCGCGGGAGTGAACAGATGCGCGTTGTGCGCAGGGGTGAACCAATGCATTACCTGTCGCTCCACACGGAGCGAAACGGAATCATCGTCGAGCAAGGCTGGCGTCCAGGCGCCCGTGCACAGTGCCAACCGACCAGCATCGTACGCGCCTTTGCTCGTCACGACGCGCGCTCGGCCGCCGGACATGCTCCATTCGAGCACGGGCTCTTCGACGAACACCTCGGCGCCGGCCGCACCGGCGAGTTGGAGGTGAGCGGCGACGCAGCCTTCCGGATCGAGAATACCCGCTCGCGGCTCGTAAAACGCGCCCATCTCGTTAGGTATGGCGAATCCAGGAAAGCGCCTTCTGACGTCGGCGGCGGTGAGCTCTTCGTGCTCGAGCCCGTGTTCGCGTGCGCTGCGGAGTGCACCCGTGACGAGCACACCGTTTTGCTCGCCGATCATCAGTCCGCCCGTCTGATGAAAGAGTCGTTGGGCGGAGCGGCGCTCGAGATCGGCCCAGAGCTCATAGGCCCGTTGAACGAGTGGCACGTAATGCGGATGCTCGTAGTACGCCTCGCGAATGATTCGCGACAAGCCGTGGGTGGATCCCAGGGAGTGCGGCGGCGCAAAGCGATCGAAGCCCGCGACGCGAACGCCGCGCTGCGCCAAATGGTACAGCGCAGCACTTCCCATCGCTCCGAGGCCGACGACCATGACGTCGGTAGTGTGAGCCATGGCGTTGGACACTGCACGAGCTTCCCCCCGCCGTCAATTGCCAAGCGCGCCGGCGTTCGTCTATTCTCCCGGCGGTGCTTCGTCCGCCGCTCCTCATTTCGCCTCGAACTCAACAGCGAGGAATCGATGGGTCTCCGCGATTTCATCAGCAAGCAATTCGTCGATGTCATCCAATGGACCGAGACGGGCGAAGGCGTGCTTGCGTATCGGTATCCAATGCAGGACATGGAGATCCAATACGGCGCGCAGCTCACCGTGCGCGAGTCGCAAATGGCTCTCTTCATTAACGAGGGCAAGGCAGCCGACGCGTTCAAGCCAGGCCTGTACACGCTCGAGACCAGAACGCTGCCCTTGCTCACGAATCTTCGAAACTGGGACAAAGCCTTTCAATCGCCGTTCAAGTCGGACGTGTATTTCTTTTCGACGCGTCTGCAGACGAATCAGAAGTGGGGAACGCCCAATCCAATCGCGATTCGCGACAAGGACTTCGGAATGATCCGCCTCCGCGGATTCGGCGTGTACTCGTACCACATAGTGAACCCGCTTTTGTTCCACCAGAAAGTGAGCGGAACGCGCGATCTCTACACCGTTGCGGATCTCGACGGACACCTGCGCAACACCATTGTCGGCCGCGTCTCCGACTCCTTCGCGCAGAGCAAGATTCCCTTCCTCGACATGGCGTCTAATCTGAACGCGTTGTCGCAAGCACTCGGGACGCAGCTTGCAGGACTGTTCACCGACCTCGGACTGGGACTCGATTCGTTCGTCGTCGAGAATCTCTCGCTCCCTGAAGAGCTTCAGCAGAAGCTCGACGAGCGGATTGGTATGAACATCGTCGGCAACTTGCGCGACTACACCCAGTACCAGGTGGCGCAGTCGCTACCAACGGCGGCCGCGAACCCGGGCGGTGGCGCGGGCCTCGGCGCCGGGCTCGGCGCCGGACTCGCGATGGGGAAGACGATCGCCGACGCGCTGAGCCCGAATACGACGACGCCCGCAGCGCCTAACACAGCGACCAAATTCTGTACGAGCTGCGGGACAGCGATTCCGCGCGCGGCCAAATTCTGCTCCGAGTGCGGAACTGCGCAGGGCTAGGTTGCTGCGACTCGAGATCTAGCCGCAGTAGATCGCGGCTGCGAATCAAATGTCGCGACGAACTATTGCTGTCGAAGCGCGCCGAGAATCGCCGGAATCGCGCCCACGATCCAGAACAGCACGCCGGCGATCGCCGCCTGTTGCTTCGTGACGCGGCCGGTAACGTACACGCCGATCGCAAGCAGAACCGTCACCCAGATCGTGAACAGATCGAACCGGTTGAGTATCTGAACTACAATCGGCTTCGTGGTTGCAAGATCAACGAACCGCGCGGGGCTGAGCGACAGCTTCACTACTCCATTGAGCTTATCCGGAGGTAAGAGCAGACCCTGAATTGCGTTGACGATCGACTGCACGACACGCGGCACGTATGCGTAGCTCGCGACGACAAGTGCAGCGTGGAGCGTTTGCTTCGAGTCCACGAGCTTTGCTACGAACCACGTCATGAAGCCGACAATGATCACGGCGATCGGCGTAAAGACAATCGGGGCCCAGAGGGCGGCGAAATTCGAGTACGACCGTATGCGCTCGATAGCGTCCTCGGTAATTTGCGGATTTTTTCGAAGTTGCTCGGCAGTGCGCTCGAACTCAGCATCAAAGACAGGCTGCAACACGCCACGGCTCGCGATCGCGATCACTCCGATGGCGACGGTCACAATAAGCAGCGGGATCAGCCAGTTGCCGCGTTCACGGCGGCGGAAAACGCTGGCCGGCGACGCGAAGATATCGATGAAATCTTCCCACAGAGAAGCCGTGGGAGTGTTTGCGACGACGCTCGGTTGAGACACAGTGGGGGCGGGGTTAGAGGTCTCGGGAAATGAACGGCGTCAACATTCACCGAGACAGTATCCGAGGTCAACGTCTCCTACCCTTTCTCCTTGCTCGAAACCGCACTCGAGATGACCCGTGTCAGTTCAGCGAGCTGACCGCACAAAAAAAGCTCGGCCGCTTGTCGCGGCCGAGCCAGAGAATCAATGCGAGCGTTTTAGCGCTCGACGATGATCAAGTACTTCGAAGGTGACCAGAACCGGTCGGCGTCCTTGATCTTGAGATTGCCCTTGAACGCCGTGCGATCGCGGAACGCTACATCGGCGTCATCGAGGCTCTGGCGCGACACGATCGCGTACTGACGCGACGAGTCAGGCACCGAAATCTCGTGAACCTCGCGCTGATCGATTGCCGTGAACTGCGATGCGTCCAGGGTCCGCGCCGGCTGCAACGTGCGGCCAGGATGGGCGAGGAAGAGGTTCGCACCACCCTCGCGCACTACGATCCCCTTCTTCAGGAGGTCATCTTCGCGTCCGATGACGTAGTAGACCTTGTTGCTCGAGGTCTGAAGCAGCGAGAGCTCGGTGCCCAACTTCGCGTTTGCGCCGGCGAGGCTGTCCACCTGAACCTGCATCGAGGCAAGGCGCGTGGTCTGC
>DATEGN010000359.1:0-12130 GCA_035280125.1 Gemmatimonadaceae bacterium
CGCTCGAGAAATTTGCGCACGGCCTCTCTGCCGCGCTCACCATAATCGAGCGTCCAATCGTTGACGTACATGCCGACGAAGGTGTCCGCGCGGCTGCGCTCGAGTCCACGCGCATATTGCATGGCGTGATCGAGCGCTCCGGAACGGTGCTCCAGCCCATACGCGATGCTGGCACGGAGGTGGCGCGAAATGTCGCGCGTGAGCGCCTCGCCGAGGTCCTTGCGCACGACGTTACCGCCGAGCGGCAGCGGCAGGCCGGTCTCTCCGAACCACCACTCACCCATGTCCGCAATGAGGTGAAGTCCACGGTCGCCGAAGGTGAGTTGCCCTTCGTGAATCAGGAGACCGAGATCGACGTCGCCTCGCTCGACCGCGTCCTCGATCTGATCGAATGGCGTCGGTACCGGAATGAAATCCGGCTCATACAACCGGAGCGCCAAATAGGCGCTCGTGAGCGGCCCCGGGATCGCGATGTGCTTGCCTCGAATGTCGTTCCGCGACATGGGCAGCTTCGCGACGAGCCGCGGTCCATACTGATCGCCCATCGAGGCGCCGTGCGGCAACAGCGCGTACGTATCCGCGAGATATGCGTACGCGTGGATCGATACGGCGGTCACCTCGAGCTCACCGCGCAGCGCGCGTTGATTCAGCGTTTCTATATCCTGCAACTCGTGGACGTAGCGCAGTCCATTGGTTTCGACCTTCCCCTCGGCGAGCGCGTAGAACATGAACGCGTCGTCGGAATCAGGGCTGTGGGCGACGTGAATCGTACGAGTATCGGTCACGACGTGGCTCGTTAGGGTTTGCATGAGCTCAACGCGCGCGCATCTTGGCGAGCCGGGCGTCGATCTCGGCGACATGCTGCTGGTACTCGGGCAACTGCTTTGCGCGCTCCGCCGGCTCGGCGGCCGCAAAGCGGCGGAGATACGCGGTTTGCGCGACCTTATCGCCACGAAGGCCCGCGGCGTCCGAAGCGAGAAGAAGGCCGAGTAAGTGCTGCGGCTGATGCGAGAGGATGCTGTCGGCTTGCGCCTTTGCGGTCTCCTGGTCGCCCGAGACGGCCGCAATGCGACCGAGATCATAGTGCTGGTCGGCGTTGAGCTGGCCCAGCATCGTATAGGCCTGTATCGCCATTGGCGCGAAGAAGCGCACGCTGTCGGCACGCCCGCGCTCGTTGAGCGCCATCACGCGGTCGTACAGGCGTTCCGCGCGCTCTTCCGGTGACATCTGACTGATGTCGGGCGGAGCCCCAGCGGTTTGCGCGGCGGCTGGCGCATCCGTCGGCGCGGCGGCAACGGATGCATCTGACCGAGAGAACCGCTGGCCCGCGACGAGGGCGATGAGCGCTACGAGAGCGATCGCCGCAACCGCCCAGGGCAGCGCCGAGCCAAACCCGCGGTCTCCGCTGACAGCGAGTGCACGAGCGTCAGCCTTGGCGCCAGCCGTCGTGCCGCATCGATGACAGAATTTGGCCCCAGGCGTGAGCGCCGTGCCGCACGCGACACACTCCGCGCCCGCGAGCGGTGCGCCACAGTTCGAGCAGAACTTCCCCGACGCCGGTGACTGGCACGTCGGGCAGACGGTGGGAGCGGCGGGAGTTGTTGGAGTGGTTGTAGGGGCGGGGCTCGTCATGCGGGAATTATAGTGCCCGCGCGGCCCCGCCCCCAATCGATCACTGTTTGTGCTTGCCGGTTGGCTCTGAAATCTGTTGGACGGTGCGCTCGGCGTGGTCGGAATCCCGTGCCTTCCGGACAATGTCGGCCTGAGCGACGATGCCCACGAGCGTCCCGCGATCGTCGATGATCGGAATTCGCCGTACCTGCTCGGTCGCCATCGCCTCCATAACGTCAAACACGTCGTCGTCCGCGCTGCACGTCGCGAGGCCACTGGTACTCATGATGTCGCCAACGTGCACATCGCCATCATGCCCCTGCGCGACAACGCGGATGGCGATGTCACGATCCGTGAGCACACCGACGAGCCGGTTAGATCCCTTGTCGTTGACTACCGGTACGACGCCGACGTCCTCGCGCTGCATGAGCTGCGCGGCTTCGCGGATCGTCGCCGCGGGCGTTACGCACGACGGGTTTTTGGTCATCACATCCTGCACCTTCATTCTTCACCTCCGGTTATCGAAGCGCATTACGATCCCTCGACCGGTCCGGCGGCAAGGCGTGTGCCCCTGACTGGCTACCGCGCGTTACTGCTCGAATTGCAGCCCGCGTAGTACGCGAAGGCGAGCGGAGGCTGCACGAATGCCCAATCCGAACGCGGCTAGTGCGGATCGAGCACGAATCCTTTGACACTCGTGTACATCGCCCGATAAGTTCCCGCCGTGCCAAGCAATCCACGACAGGACCAGGATACGTCCGAGACCGCCAACAGAACGCTCGTTGGCAACCTGGCCGGAGCCACGAAGCGGGATGTTCTCGACATCGCACGCAGCCTCAACGTGCGCTTCATGCGCCTGCAGTTCACTGATATTCTCGGCATCAACAAGAACGTCGAAGTGCCGGCGTCGCAGTTCGAGAAGGCCTTGTCGGGCGACATCATGTTCGACGGGTCCTCCATCGAAGGCTTCGTGCGCATCGAGGAGTCGGACATGCTCCTCGGCCCGGATCTCTCGACTTTTCAGGTCTTCCCGTGGGGTGATCCTGAAAACCGGATCTGTCGCGTCATCTGCGATATCAACACGCCAGACGGTGCGCCGTTCGCGGGCGACCCACGCGGCGTGTTGAAGAGGGTGCTTGCCCAGGCAGCGTCGCAGGGCTTCACGATGAACGCGGGAATGGAAGCGGAGTTCTTTCTCTTCCGGCCGAATGAGGAAGGCGAGGCAACGACGGTTACGCATGATGTCGGCAGTTATTTCGATCTCGCGCCCGCTGACCTGGGCGAAGAGGCGCGCCGGTCGATGGTGGACGTGCTCGAGCGCATGGGATTCGAGGTCGAGGCGGCGCACCACGAGGTCGCGCATGGGCAGCACGAGATCGATTTTCGTTATGCGGACGCGCTGAAGACCGCGGACAACATCGCGACCTTCCGATTTGTCGTGAAGCAGGTCGCGCAGCAGTTCGGTCTCGTCGCCTCCTTCATGCCGAAACCGATCTTTGGGCAGAACGGGAGCGGGATGCACACGCACCAGTCGCTCTTTCGCAGCGGCGACAATGCGTTCTGGGATCAAAAGGCGCAATGGGAGCTCTCACCGGTCGCACTGCACTACATCGGCGGTCTGCTGCGACACGCGCGCGGGATGTGCGCGATCACGAATCCACTGGTGAACTCGTACAAGCGACTCGTGCCGGGCTACGAGGCGCCGGTGAACGTTGCCTGGTCGATGCGGAACCGTTCGCCGCTGGTGCGCGTTCCGGAACGCCGCGGCCTGGGCACGCGAGTGGAGCTGCGGATGCCTGATCCCGCGGCGAATCCGTATCTCGCGCTCGCGGTAATGCTCGCGGCGGGGTTGGACGGCGTGCAAACCAGCGCGGACTACCGCGAGCCGGTGAACGAGAACATCTGGGAAATGTCGTTCCGCGAACGGCGCCGGCTGCGCATCGACGACCTGCCGCACGATCTCAACGAGGCGTTGGACGAGCTGGAAAAAGACGACGTCGTGCGTGCGGCGTTAGGCGATCACATCGCCCGCCACTTCGTCGAGGCGAAGCGTCACGAGTGGCGAGACTACATCACGCAGGTCTCGCCATGGGAGCTCGAGAATTACCTGGCGAAGTATTGAGCAGCGAACGGCAGTGCTGTCGAGGCCTCATTCGTCCGCCTCGATCGCCTGAGGTGCTGGCCAGATCGCGCGAGGCGAATTTCGGCGAAGAAAGACCAAAGCCAATTGCGCAGAGTTACGATGACGTGCGATAGGCGATCAGGCCGACGAGAATCGCCAACGTGGCGAGGACTAGCGCGAGGACAACGCGGAGCACTCGGCGAGGGCTCGAGTCCCGGAAGGCGATGTAGGCCGCCTCGTTCAGGTACCATGTCGAGCGCCGATCTCCAGCGGTGACGACGCCGGCACGCGTCAATTCATCCAGCTCGCGACTCTGCTCGATACCAATTTCCTCGAGCGATTGCGCGCGATCCGATCCTGTCGCTCCGGCGATGCGAAAAGCATCGAGCACGTGAGTGATCCGCTTCCGATGCGCGGCGGCGGCTGCCGCGGCGACAGTGGCACCCATTCGTCACCTCCTCGTTCGTGTTTACTGCCATTCCATTACATGACGGCGAGCTACCTCGACACCTTAGCGGTTGCCACCGCGGTCACCCTAATCGGCAGTTCTTCGGGCCGTAGCGCACCAGTCATGACGGCAACTGTTTCGCTCATGCTGACGTCTCGGGGATTCAGTACGGCCACGCGCTTACCGAGTCGTTGAACGTGAATCCGATCGGCGATTTCGAACACGTGCGGCATGTTGTGTGAGATGAGCACGACCGCCAGGCCGCGGTCTCGCACGGCGCGGATCAGCTCGAGCACCATCGCGCTCTCCTTCACGCCTAACGCGGCCGTCGGTTCGTCCATGATGACGACGTGCCGCGCGAAAGCCGCGCTGCGCGCCACCGCGACGCTCTGTCGCTGGCCCCCAGAAAGCGTCTCGACAGCTTGCGTCATGGAGGCGACGCCGATTTTGAGATTGGCGAGATGGGCCGTGCTCTCCTCGAGCATGCGCTTCTTGTCGAGCATGCGAAGAATGCTTCCGGCAATGCCACTCCGCCGGATCTCACGTCCGAGAAAGAGATTCTCCGCAATGGACATGGCCGGCGCGACAGCCAAATCCTGAAAGACCGTCTCGATTCCTGCCCGCCGGGCATCGATCGGATTCCGAAAGTGCACCGGTCGGCCATCGAGGCGGATCTCGCCGGAATCAGTCGTCAGGGCACCAGACAGCGCCTTGATGAGAGTGGACTTCCCTGCACCATTATCACCAATGACAGCGAGGATCTCGCCGGTGTGCAGCTCGAAATCAGCGCCGTCGAGCGCGGTCACGTGCCCATAGCGTTTGACGAGGTTGCGTGCCTCGAGGACGGCGGTATCGGGGCCGACCGCGGTCACGCGGCTACGACTCCGCGTCGCGAAAGCTGATCGGTGCCGACGGCGAGGATAACGAGAATCCCCGTGATCAGTATCTGATAGACTGACGACACTCCCATGAGTGTCAGTCCATTGCGAAATACACCGACGATCAATGCGCCGACGAGTGAGCCGAGGATCGAGCCTCGGCCGCCAAAGAGGCTCGTGCCGCCAATGACGACGGCCGTGATTGCATCGAGGTTGTCGGTCTGGCCGGCATTCGGGTCGCCAACCCCAGTGCGCGCGACGGAAAGCAGCGCCGCGATGCCATATAACACGCCCGCGATCAGGTAAACGCCCAGGAGAACGCGCTTGGTGGCGATGCCCGTTAGGCGAGCCGCCTCCGGATTGTTGCCGACAGCGTACACGTGTCGGCCCGCCGCCGTCTCTCTCAGCCCGAACCAGGTCAACGCGTACAAGCCCAGCATCAGCACGACGCCGTACACCACGGAGGTTCCGCCCAGACGAAAGGTGTTGCCCAGCCAGGTCATCGCGGCCGGAAGCTCGGTCACGGTTTGCGCATGCGAGTACAGCTGCGTGAGCGCGAACGCGATATTCAGCGTGCCTAACGTCACGATGAAGGGCGGCAGCTTGATCCGGCTCACGAGCAACCCATTCGCGGCGCCGAGGAGAGTCGTCACCGCGATACCGGCGGCAATCGCAATCGGAACGGGCAGTCCCAATTCCGCGGCGAACTTCGTCATCACGATGCCGCCGAGCGCCATCACGGTGCCGCACGAGAGATCGACACCCGCCGTCAAAATGATGAGCGTTTGACCGATCGCGAGCACGCCGACTACCATCACCTGTTGGAGGACCAGGGACACGTTGTCGCCCGTCCAGAAGCGGTCGTTCTGAAACGCGAAGAACGCACATGCAGCGAGCAGCGCGAGCAGGGGACCGAGCGTCGCGGGGCGCGGGAGTCGGAGGCTCATACGGCCCTCCTAATCGCGCCGCCCGAAGCAGAGCGACATACCCGTCTTCACGTCCTTGCTGTCGATTCCCGGTGCGGGTTTCGCCGCAATGAGCGCGACGCCGGTGTCCGTATAGCCGGTGGGTTTTTTCCCGGTCTTGATGAACGCCGCTCCAGCGGCGACGCCTAACGCAGCCATCTTGAGCGGGTATTGCTGCGCCGTCGCCGCGATTGCGCCAGACTCGATGTCGCGAATACCCTGGCACCCGCCGTCAACCGACACGATCACGACGCCCTTCTCCTTTCCCGCGGCTTTCAGCGCCTTGAATGCGCCGGCGGCGGTCGGCTCGTTGATCGTGTAGACGAGATTGATGTCCGGGTTTTTCTGCAGACAGTTCTCCATCCCTGCCTGACCCTTGCTCTGATTGCCGTAGCTGTCGGCCATGCAGACTACCTGTGCTGGTCGTCCGAGCTCGTTGCTCGCCTTTGGCGGCGCCGGCAGACCGAATCCCTTCAGGAATCCATTGTGTCGCTGAGCGCCGACTGGATGGCCAGGAAACAAGTCGAGCGTCGCGATCTTGGCCGGCTTCGCACCGAGGGCAGCACGCGCGTACTCCCCAATGAGCATCCCGGCTTCGTAGTTGTCCGTCGCAAAGAGTGCGTCAGTCGCGTCGACGGGATCCGTTGGACTGTCGAGCGCGATGACGAGTACGCCTTTCGCGCGCGCTTTCCGTACCGCCGGAACGATTGCCTTCGAGTCATTCACGGTGATGAGGATGACCCTCGCGCCGGCGGCGATCATGTTCTCCATCGCCGTCACCTGCCCGGCATTATCGCCGTCGTTGGTGCCCGCGCCGCTGATCAAGCGGACGCCATTTTGCTGCGCCGCCGCGAGCGCTCCCTCCTTCATCTTCACGAAGAAGGGATTGCTCTCGGTTTTGGTGATCAGGCCGATGATCGGCTGTTGCGCTCGCAGCGGCGAAACGAGAACGCCGGCCGCGAGCGCCGCGATCAGCGTTAGGCGTGCGGCGCCCACGCTTTGTCGCCTGGCTTGTACGGCACGCAGGGATCGTATTTACCCGGCGTCTCGGCGTAGCGCTGCGCCTGCTTGCAGCCGATCTCCGACGTGAAGTAGCCCAGCAGCGTGAGCTCCTTCATCATGCGGAAGTAGTGGGGCGGCGAGTCAGCGGTGATCGCCGTCGCCGCGCCGGCATCGCCGCCGATGCCCGCTTCCTTCCGCTCATCCGGAAGATGCGCCTCGGCCTTCTTCGCGGCCGCCGTCGTCGTGGTGTCGGACTTCTTTCTCCGCGCCGCCTCGACCGCATCCGTGTACGTTTTCTGCTCTTTGTCGAGTGTCTCGAGGAGCGACAAACGCTGTTGCGGCGTGGCCTGGGCAAAGCCGACGTTATTCGCCTTGCGGCAGGCATCGTTGAGCTGCGTCATGCCGTCGCGAAAGATCTTTTGTTCCTTGGCGTCGTAGCAATCGGTCACCATCACGGCTATGAAAGGACCAACCTTGGCCGCTTTGGCGCCCGGCGTCTTCGTCTCCGGAAGAATCGTGTCGGCGACTTCGTCCAGGAAATCCATGTCCGCCGTCGAGAACTGACCGACTTGTTCACCGGCCTGCGTGGCCTGAGAGACGCGTTGATCTCTGTTTTGGCAGGCAGTCAGCAGAGAGGTTCCGCCAATGAACGTCACTCCGCCAAGAAAGAAGCCCACCCGACGAATCGCCTCACGACGATCAATCGTGCTCGTTTCTTCGGTGCGATCGATCACGTCTTTACCGTTAGGCATTGATGAATCTCCTTAGAGGTTCCGCTTGTTCAACTCGTCTACCGCGAACGCTGCCGCGCGAGCGGTCAACGCCATGTACGAGAGCGAGGGGTTCTGACACGCCGTCGATGCCATGCACGCGCCGTCAGTGACGAAGACGTTCGGAGCGTCCCACACTTGATTGTGCTTGTTGAGCACGGAATTCGTCGGCTTCGTTCCCATGCGCGCCGTTCCCATCTCGTGAATGCCCATACCGGGGAAACACGGCTCGTCGTAGGTGTGCACCTCTTTCACGCCGGCCGCCTCGAGCATCTCGGCCATGTCGTTGGCCATGTCCTTGCGCATGCGGCGCTCGTTCTCGCCCGTCGCGCAGTCGATCTTCAGCACGGGAAGGCCCCACTTGTCTTTCTTGCTCTCGTCGAGCGTGACGACGTTCGCGTGGTTAGGCAGCATTTCGCCGAACGCGGTGCCGCCGACCGTCCACTGGCCCGGCTCAGCCATCGCATCCTTGAACCCACCGCCGACGCCCATCTCCGCAACGGCCCGCGACCATCCCTCTCGTGAGGCGGCACCTTCGTATCCGAAACCGCGGAGGTAATCGCGCTTCTCGCCAAAGAGATTGCGGTAGCGCGGAACGTACACGGAGTTGGGTTTGCGGCCATACTGGTCCTTGTCCGAAAACCCGTCGATCCGTCCCTCTGCTCCAACACGAAAGTGATGATCCATGAGATTGTGGCCGAGCTCTCCGGAGCTCGACCCGAGCCCACCCGGCCAGATGTCGGTCGCGGAGCGAAGCAGGATCCACGTCGAGTTGAGCGCCGATGCACAGAGAAACACGACCTTCGCCTTGTAGTCCGTGCTCTGCATCGACAGGGCGTCGAGCACGCGTACGCCACTCGCGCGCTTCGTGTTCTTGTCGTACACGACCTCGTTCACGATCTGCCAGGGCTTCAACGTCAGGCGCCCGGTCTTCATTGCCGCGGGCAGCGTCGACGATTGCGTGCTGAAATAGGCGCCGTACGGACAGCCAAGCCAGCAGGCGTCACGGTACTGACAGGCGGAGCGGCCGCCGATGGGTTGCGTGAGGTTCGCCGTCCGCGCCGGAATCCACCGTCGCTTCCCGTCGAAATTCTGCCTAACGCGGTCGGCAACCATCTGCTCCGCGCAGTTGAACGGCATCGGCGGCTGGAACTTCCCGTCGGGCAGTTGCGGCATGTGCTCGATCGACCCCGAGATCCCCGCGAACGGCTCGACGTGATCGTACCACGGCTCGATGTCCTTGTATCGAATGGGCCAGTCGGTGCCGACGCCTTCTTTGCCATTCGCCTCGTAGTCGAAGTCACTCCATCGAAACGAGCAGCGTCCCCACATGAGGGAGCGCCCACCGACGTGGTAACCCCGATACCAATCAAAGCGTTTGACTTCAGTGTATGGCGAATCCTTATCGGATGCCCACCAGTCGAGATTCTTCTCGTTGAGTGGATAGTCACGTCGCAGAACGGGATAATCCGCCTCCATCTGCTTCGTGCGACCGCCGCGATGCGGATACTCCCACGGACCCTTCTGCGCGTTCACATAGTCTTTGATATGCTCGATGTTCTTGCCACGCTCGAGCAGCAACACATTGAGGCCTCTCTCGGACAGTTCTTTCGCCGCCCATCCCCCCGAGATTCCAGAGCCAACAACGATCGCGTCGTAGGTCGTGCTTTGCACCTGTCTCCCCTCCCGCGGTTAGAGGTTCCGGTTCTTCAGCTCCCGCACCGCAAAATCCGCCGCGCGAGCCGTGAGTGCCATGTACGTGAGCGACGGATTGACGCACGCCGCCGATGCCATGCACGATCCATCGGTGACGAAGACGTTAGGCGCGTCCCACACCTGGTTGTTCCCGTTGAGCACCGAGGTCTTCGGGTCGCGCCCCATGCGCGCCGTACCCATCTCGTGGATACCCATGCCAGGGAAATATCCAGCGTCATAGGTCTCCACTTTCTTGACGCCGGCCGCTTCGAGCGTCTCGGCCATGTCATTCCTCATATCGACGCGCATCCTGCGCTCGTTCTCGCCGGTCGCGCAGTCGATCTTGTGCACGGGCAGACCCCACTTGTCCTTCCGTGTCTCGTCGATGCTGACCTGATTCGCGTGGTTAGGCAGCATCTCTCCGAACGCCGTCGCGCCGATGGTCCACGGGCCCGGCTCACCCATCGCATCCTTGAACGCCCCGCCGACACCGAGCTCCGCGACGGCGCGCGACCATCCGTCTCGACTCGCGCTTCCCTGATAGCCAAAACCGCGCAGATAGTCACGCTTCTCGCCAAAGAGATTGCGATAGCGCGGGATGTAGAATCCCGTCGGGCGGCGGCCGTAATAGTACTGATCCTCCATGCCCTCGATCGTGCCCGAAGCGCCCAACCGGAAATGGTGGTCCATGAGGTTGTGTCCGAGCTCCCCCGAGCTCGAGCCGAGACCGCCGGGCCAGACATCGGTGGCGGAGCGCAGCAGGAGCCACGTCGAGTTCAACGTCGAGGCGCAGAGGAAGATCACCTTCGCGTTGTAGTCGGTGACCTGATTATTCGTCGCGTCGAGCACGCGGACGCCTTTCGCACGCTTGCTGTTCTTGTCGTAGACCACTTCGGTCGCGATCGACCATGGCTTCAGCGTTAGGCGACCGGTCTTCATTGCCGCCGGGAGCGTCGACGACTGCGTGCTGAAGTAGCCGCCATACGGGCAGCCGAGCCAGCACGCATTGCGATACTGGCATGGTGAACGGTTCGGCAGCGCTTGCGTCGCGTTCGCCGTACGGCCCGGAATGATGCGCCGCCTGCCGTCGAACTTCTTCGTTAGGCGGCCGGCGATGAGCTCCTCGCCACAGTTCAGCGCCATCGCGGGTTGGAACTTCCCGTCGGGCAGCTGCGACATGTGCTCGATCGAGCCCGAGATTCCGGCGTGCGGCTCGACGTAGTCATACCACGGTGCGATGTCCTTGTACCGAATCGGCCAATCGATGCCGACGCCTTCTTTCGCATTCGCCTCGAAATCGAAATCGCTGTGACGGTAGCTCTGGCGTCCCCACATCAGCGATCGGCCACCGACGTGATAGCCTCGGAACCAATCGAAACGCTTCACTTCGGTATACGGCGAGTCCTTGTCCGAGGCCCACCAGTCGAGATTCTTCTCGTTGAGTGGGTAATCACGCTTCAGGACAGGGTATGCCTCCTCCATTGCCTGTGTGTGACCGCCTCGATGCGGGTACTCCCAAGGACCCTTCTGTGCGTTGGGGTAATCCTTGATATGCTCGATGTTCTTGCCGCGTTCGAGCAGAAGAACATTGAGCCCCTTCTCGGTGAGCTCCTTCGCCGCCCAGCCTCCCGAGATACCCGAGCCTACAACGATCGCGTCGTACGTCGTGCTCTGCACTCGCTCCTCCTGATCCGAGACTCAGACGACACCACGAATCACTACAGCGACCAATTATGACGCAGAGCGCGCAACTTTGCGAATCTGCTCACGGAAGCCCCGAGGCAGCCAACCACCCTGCCGCGTACAGAGGCGAGCACCTTCGCGGAAGATGGTCAAATGATGTCGCGACGTGCGCTACGCCTGGCGCACATTGCGAACAAACCCAGGCTTTGCCGTCGCCGCCGTTGATCCGGGGTTCGGCGCGGGGATCCCGTGATCGCACCTCGGGTGAATGAGCTCCCGAGTGTTGATGGCACGTGTAGTGCTCCGAAGGGTTCGCTAATCAGCGGGATCGGAGTTTGCGGAAGAACGCCAAGGCCAGAACAGCCTCGGGCGTGTTACATCTTTTACAACGGCTAGGAAGGAAGCGATGAACCGGTACGTGTCGGTGACGGCGATGGTCGCGGTCGCGATTACGCTCGCGGCGTGCGATCGTGGGCCGCTGAGCCCGAAGGGCGCAATGAACGCGACCTTCGATCTGAAGTCGATCAACGGGACTTCGATGCCCTACAACAGAACGCTCGGCACCGCGTCGATGCTCATCACGAGTGACGTGCTCATCCTCAGGGACAACGGGAGCTACGAGGACTCGACGACATACGCATTCGATCCGAGGGCGATGCAGACCGGTACCTCGATCGAGCGCGGCCGGTACAGTGTTTCTGGCTCCACGATCTCGTTCGTCGATGAAACCCATGGCGGCCGCTATAGCGCCTCGCTCAACGGTACGACCCTTACGCAGTCGGTAAACGGCAACACGCCGGTATACGAACGTCGTTAGGACCGTCATTCCCGAGCGAAGCGAGGGATCTGCACGTTCGATCCTCTCTTCGCAGCGTTGGTTCCTCTTTGGCGGTAGCCATCAAGCGGGTGTGAACACGGAAGAGGCTGGACAAAGCGCGGACACGGCCGCGCTTTGT